>NZ_JBHTVQ010000027.1:0-89610 GCF_042792855.1 Streptomyces sp. NPDC056600 | reverse complement strand
GCGGTGCCTGGGGCTGGTTGGGGGGTCCCCTAGGGGGCCGGGCGTTTGGGTCGGGGGGGGACCTTCTGGGGGTTGGGGGGGCGGGGGGGCGGGGGGGGGGGCCCCGTCCCGGTCCGCCCCGCCCGCCGTGTCACTGGTGGGCCAGGATCTGGTTGACCTGGGACTCCGCGGTGGCGAGGAGCTTGTCGACGTCGGCGTCCTTGTTGGTGAGGATGCCGGACATCACGTTGTCGAGAACCTTGTAGATCTCCTGCGCCTTCGGCGGCTCGGCCTTGCCCGCGACGGGCTTGTCCATGTAGGCCTTGAAGTTCTCGACCGGCATGGTGGCGTGCTCGGTGCGGGCGGCGTCGTCCTCGGTCTTGGACTCGTTCAGCCAGAAGTTGGGCTGCGGGATGCCGACGGGCAGGCCGTCGGCCTTGGTGCGCGCCCAGTCGAACTGGCCCTTGCCGACGGTGAGGTTCTTGAAGTTGAGCCAGGCGACGGCGGCCTTGACCTTGTCGGACGAGATGCCCTTCTTGATCATGTAGTTGTTGCCGCCGGCCAACGTGTTCTTGCCGCCGGGGATCGGGCCCATGCCGAAGTTCTCGTACTTCGCGCCGAGTTGCTGCACCATGTACGCGATGTCGTCGGGCGCGGCGAGGAACATGCCGAGCTTGTCGGTGGCGATCTGCTTCTGCAGGTCGCCCCACTTCAGCAGCTGGGTCCTGCCCATGCTGTCGTCCTGCCAGCGCATCGCGTGCAGGTTCTCGGCGACCTGCTTGCCGAGTTCGTTGTTGAAGGCGGCCTTCTTGCCGCTCGGGTCGACGACGTCGCCGCCCACGCTGTACATCTGCGCGGTGAAGTGCCAGCCGCCGGTGTTGCCCGCGCTGTACTCGCCGAAGCCGGATATGCCCTTGCCGAGCCCGGCGATCGACTTGGCCGCGGCGCGGACGTCCTCCCAGGTGGCCGGGGGGTTGTCGGGGTCGAGGCCGGCCTTCTCGAAGAGCTTGCGGTTGATCAGCAGGCCCATCCGGTAGTTGCTGGTGGGCAGTCCGTACAGCTTGCCGTCGTGCTGCAGCGAGCCGAGGACGTCGGGGTCGATGTCCTTGAGCGCGGGGACGGACCTGTCGTTGACGTAGGCGGTGATGTCCTCGGCGCCGTCGTTGTCCAGCACCTGGGGCAGGTCGGTGAAGTAGGTGTAGAAGACGTCCGGCTGGGACTTCGCCTTGAGCATGGCGGTGAAGCGCGGCGGTTCCAGGCACTGGCCCGGCGTGGAGCGGCCCTCGACGGTGACGTTCGGGTAGGTCTTGTTGAACTCCTTCACGTCCTCCTTCCACTCCTTGAGCTCCGCCGCCTTCGCCGCGGGCGGCATGCAGTCGATGGTGATCGTCACCTTCGTCTTCGGGTCGAGCGGAGCGGAGGGATCCGACGAGCCGCCCCCCTGGGAGGCGGTGCTGTCGTCGCTGCTGCTCGTGCCGCAGGCGGCGAGCGTGCTCAGGCTGAGGGCGGAGACGAGAGCGATCGCGCTGGCGCGGCGGGCAGGGCGGAACCGGGCACTTCTCATGAGTGCTCCCCTTCGGGCATGAACGGCGAGGTCACCCCACCACCGGACGGCGGATGCGTTGTGGGGCGCGGCACACTCAACCACCGCCGACAAGTGAACGCAAGATCTCGCGCGCACTTCGTAATTATTGAACAACGGCCCGTCGGTTAGCTGTCTTCCGCTCGCACGATCACGGTCGTCCCTCGGTTCCCGCAGGCCCGGCCGGTGTCTCGTCAGAGCTGCGGGGCCTCGCTCTCCTCCACCATGCGGCGGCCGAGGCGCAGCACCGAGAAGAGCAGGGTCAGCACGGTGCCGGCGAGCGCCCAGGCGCCCAGGACCAGCAGCGGACCGGTGATCGCGCGCCCGCCGAAGTACCCGATGGACCGGGCGGTCCAGGTGCCGGCGCCGGGGATGAGGGCGGGCCCGATGTCCCGCCAGAACGGCGGCAGCAGCGGATACGGGTAGGCCCCGCCCGCGCTCGGGTTTCCGGCGATGACGACCACCAGGACGGTGAGCCCGATGCCGATGACGCCCAGCGCCCCCTGGAAGGCGAAGGTGACCGCCCCGGTGGCGAACACCACCAGCGCGCCGAGCCACCACAGGCCCACGGTGCTGCCCGGCATCGCCCCCAGCACGGGGCCGATCACCACCGCGCCCAGCAGCCCGAGCAGCACCGAGTACACCGCCAGCGTCAGCAGCCGGATCACCGCCCGGCGGAGGTTGGCGGGCCGGGCGCCGTAGCTCACGGCGAGGATCGCGGCGCACAGGTAGCCGCCCACGCACCAGCCGACGATCAGGTAGAACGACGACAGTCCGCGCGCGTCGCCCCGCTCGACGGGGACCAGGTCCACGGTGCGCACCTGGCGTCCCTGGCGGGCCTCCGCCTGGCCGACCACCTCCTCCAGCGCGTCCGTCACCGGGGCGCCGCCTCCGCTCGCCACCAGCAGCCGGTCGGCGGCGCCCGGGCCCGCGACGAGGGCGCCGTAGATCTTCCGGTCCTCGATCTGCTGCCGCGCCTCCTCGGCCGAGGCGAGCGGCCGGGCGTCCAGGGGGGAGCCGGGCAGCGCGTCCAACTGCCGCACCAGGCGGTCGCCGCCGCCCGGCGGGGTGACCACGCCGAAGGCGATGTCCCGGGGCTTGGGCTCGTGGAAGGCGCCGGCGTACGAGGCGATGAACAGCACCCCGAGCGCCAGCACGCCCAGGACCAGCAGCGCCGACCGCGGGCGCACCGCGTCCTTGACCTCTTCGGCGAACGTGGGCCCGGGCGCTCCACCACTGCTGCTCATGCCCCCCAGCCTGAGCGTCGGGCCGTCACCTCGCAGGCCCAGAGCGCCGGGTGGGGGAACGGACGGGGCCGCCCGGGTGCGTCGGCTCAGCCGGCCGGACGCCACCCGAGCAGCGGGCCCAGGCGGGTCGCGAGGTCGGTGAGGATCTGCTCGTGGTCCTCCCGGGCGAAGGTGAAGGGCAGGGCGAAGGCCACCTCGTCGATCTCCCGGTACGCGGCCAGGGCGAGGAGCCGTTCGGCGAGCTGCTCGCTGGGTCCGACCAGGTCGGGCGCGAACATCAGTTTTGCCGGGCCCTGCGGGGACCGGGTACGGGGGAGCCGCGCCCGGGCGTACTCCTGGTAGCGCTCGCGCTGGGAGGGCGAGGCGCTGTCCGTGGGGACGACGACCAGTCCCTGCGAGACGCGGGCCCCCGCACCGAGCGGGTGGGCGGCGCGGAAGGCACGGATGTGGGACAGCTGCACGGCGTCGAAGTCCGGGGCCTCGGCGTCCGGCGCCTCGACGTCCGGGGTGCCGACGTCCGGTCCCTCGGCCTTGACGACGCTGCTGGTCAGGAGGTTCATGCCCTGCTCCCCCGCCCACCGCGCGGAGCGCAGACTGCCGCCGCCGTACCACAGGCGCTCACGCAGACCGGGGGAACGGGGCTGGACCCGGTCGGAGTAGACCTCGATGCCCTCCGTCCCGCTGAAGCGTGACGCGGGCCGGCCCTCGATCAGGTCGAGCAGACGGCGCACCCGGCCGTACCCGAAGTCCTCGGCGTCGCCGGTGTCGGGGTAGAGGGAGTCCCTGACGTCCTCCCAGTGGACCGGCGGGCCGACGCTGACGCCGGGGTTGAGGCGGCCGCCGGACAGGACGTCCACGGTGGCCAGGTCCTCGGCCAGGCGCAGCGGGTTCTCCCAGCCCAGCGGAGTGACGGCGGTGCCGAGCTCGATGCGCCGGGTGCGCTGGGTGGCGGCGGCCAGCACCGCCACCGGCGAGGAGATGCCGTGCTGCAGGTGGCGGTGGCGCAGCCAGGCGCTGTCCAGGCCGAGCCGCTCGCCCAATTCGATCAGACCGAGCGTCTCCTCGTGGCCGGCGCGCGGATCGGCCTCGTCGAACGATCCGATGGTCAGGAAGCCGAGCTTGCGCAGCGGCCGGGTACCTGCGCCGGTGTCCGGGACGGGGGGCATGGGGCTCCTCGGTTCGGTGGGGTGACCTCACCGAACCGAACCCGCGGCGGGGCCCGGTTGTTCCGCGCGGCCTCCCCGGGACCGGCGGGTGACGCCGGCCCCGGGAGGCGCCGGCGGCGCTGCCCACCGTACGGATCACCGGCGCCCCCGGGGCGTCGCCTCAGTGGTCGTCGTCGCGGTCGTCGTCGCCTCCCCGACCGTCCCCGCCCCGGTCGCCTCGGTCGCCCCCGTGGTCGTCGTCGACGTCGTGATCGTCGCCGTCGTCGCGTCCGCCGTGGCGTCCGCCGTCGTCGTCGGTCCGGTCGTCGTCACCGCCGTGGTCGTCGGCCCGGTCGTCGTCACGGCCGTGATCGTCGGCGCTCGCCTTCCGTCCGCCGCCGTCGTCGCTCGCCCGGGGTCCCTCGGTCCTCGTGATCAGGCCGGTGGCGCGGTCGACGTCGACCCGGTACCGCATGCCGTCCCGGAGGATCCGCACGCTCCACACCGCGCGGCCGTGTTCCGCCTCCTGCTCAACCTCGAGCACGCGTCCCCCGCCCACGTCCGCACGGGCCAGTGCGACGGCGCGCTCCCGGGTCACGCCGGTGCTCCCCCACGCGGGCGTTCCGGTGGCGGCCGGGTCCGTGGGTACGGCGGACCCCGGCTCCCCGCCCTGCGTGGTGGGCGGCGCCTGCGACCCGGTGCCGGCCGGGGCCGCCGACACGGACCGGGCGGGAGCCCCGGCCGGTCCGTCGACGGCGAGTGCCGTGCCGACGACCGCGACCGTGGTGATCGCCCCGGCTGCGGCGAGGACGACGATGTTGCGCTTCATGGTGGACCTCCTCGGTGTGGCCTTGCGTGCTCCGAGGTTGTCCCGGGCGGGGATAGCGCCGCGCTGCGCCGCTGCTAACGGTCGGTTAAGGCGGGTCGGTCACGGCGTGCCGCCCGCCCCCTCCAGGAGAGGGCGGGCCGAGTTCGAGCGTCACCATCGCGCCGCCGCCCGGGCCGGTGGACAGCGTGAGTCCGCCGCCGCCGGCCCGGGCGGCGCGGCGGGCGATGTCCAGTCCGAGGCCGGTCGAACCGCCGCCGCTGGCGCCGCGCCGGACCTGGTCGGCCGAGAGACCGGGCCCCTCGTCGACCACGGTCAGCAGGGCCCCGCCCCCGGGGCCGGGCGCCAGGGCGACGGCGAACGCCGTGCCGTCCGGAGTGTGGGCGAAGACATTGCCCAGCAACGCGTCCAGCGCTGCGCCGAGTTCGTCGGCGCCGACCGCGACGGGCAGGGGCCGGTCCGTCACCTCGAGGGTGAGTTCCCTGCCGGTGTCCTCGGCCAGCACGGACCAGAACGCCACCCGGTCCCGCACGACGGTGAGCGCGTCGCAGGTCTCGACGCCGGCGCGGGCGGGGTCGCTGCGCCGGCGGGCCTGGAGGATGAGCCCGGTGACGGCGCGCTCGAGGGCGTCCACGCTGCGGGTGATGCGCGCCGCGTCGTCGGGGTCGGCCATCGACTCCGCCTCGAGCCGGAGCGCGGTCAGCGGCGTGCGCAGCCGGTGGGAGAGGTCGGCGACCTGTTCACGTTCCTCCCGCAGGAGTTCCTGGATCCGGGCGGCCAGGTGGTTGAGCGCACCGGCGACCTCGCGCACCTCGGGTGGACCGACGGGACGGGCCCGGGCGGTCAGTTCGGCCTTCGCCAGCCGGTGCGAGACGGTGGCGAGTTCCGCGATCGGACCGACCAGGGAGCGGCTGAGCCGGTCGGCGACGAGCAGCCCGAACAGCAGCAGCGCCAGGCCGAGGGCGGTGAGGGCCAGCCATGCCCGGGTCACCCCGCGGGTCAGCTCCGCGGCGGGTACGAACACGCGGATCACCGCGGGCCCGTCCGGCCGGCCCAGCACGACGACGACGATCTCGCGGCCCTCCGGCCGCTCCACGCTCCGGCTCGCTCCGGCGCGGGCGGCGAGCCGGACGGCGGTGGTCCGGGGCGCGGGCGTGCCCACCACCGAGCCGTCGGGAAGGAAGACGGTGACCGTCCCGCGTGACGTCGACGCCACCTGCGCGACGCTGTCCCGCAGGTTCGCGGGGTCGGCGGTGCCGACCGGCAGGACCAGGCTCTGGGCGTCCGCGCCGGCGGCGACGACGGCCCGGTCCGCGGCGACCGTGCGCAACAGCAGTGCGAGGGGCACCAGGAAGGCGAGGAGGGTGAGACACACGGTCGCCGCGACCAGCAGGGCGAGCCGCCGCCTCATCGCGGGACCGCGGGCGGGCTGAGCCGGACGCCGACGCCCCGCACGGTGTGCAGGTAGCGCGGGTGCTGCGCGGTCTCCCCGAGCTTGCGGCGCAGCCAGGACAGGTGGACGTCCACGGTCTTGTCCGCGCCGCCGTAGGGCACCTGCCAGACCTCGGAGAGCAGTTCCCTCTTGGTGACGACCTGGCCGGCCCGGCCCGCCAGATGGAGCAGCAGGTCGAACTCCCGGGGGGTGAGTTCGACGGCCGCGTCGTCCAGGGTGACCTCCCGGGCGCCCGGGTCGATCCGCAGTCCGCCGACGACGACCGCTTCCGCGGCGTCGGCCTGCCGGTGGGGCCCCCGCCGCAGCACGGCCCGCACCCTCGCCTCCAGCTGGGCCGCGGTGAAGGGCTTCACCACGTAGTCGTCGGCGCCCGCGTCCAGTCCGCGGACCATCTCGCTCTCGTCGTCCCGCGCCGTCGCGATGATCACCGGCACGGCGCTGACCGCGCGCAGCATGCGCAGCAGTTCGATGCCGTCCAGGTCCGGCAGGCCGAGGTCCAGGACGACGAGGTCGGGTCGTTCGTCCAACACCGCCTGGACACCGCTCATCGCGGTGCGGGCGGAGGCGACGGCGTGACCGTGCTCCCGCAGGGCGCGGACGAGCGGGGACCGGATCGCGGGGTCGTCCTCGATGAGCAGCAGGTGGGCCACACCGGCACGCTAGCCCAACGGGGCGCGCCCGCAAGGTCCTTAACCCTGTCTTAGGAGTCCGCGGGGCCGGCGTTAGGGGTGGGCGTGCCAGAGTGCGGGCATGCGTCGCCGTCCTCTTCTCGCCGCGGGCGGCCGGCTGGCCGCCGCGGCGCTCGCCACCGTCGCCGGCCTGGCCGCCGTGCGGGTCATCGGCGACGGGATCACCTCGTCCACCGGCACGGACGTGCTCACGCCGCGGGAGGCAGCGCGGCAGCTCGCCTCGGCCTCGGCCCTCCCGTCGCCCGCCGCCGATCCGGCGCCCGGGCCGTCCGGGTCACCGACGCCGTCCCGCTCGCCGGGACCCTCCGGGGCGTCGGCGGAGGTCTCCCCGTCCGGAGCCACGCCCCCCGCGTCCCCGGGGCCGGCGAGGAAGGTGGCGACCACCCCCGGCGGGACGGTGGTGGCCGAATGCCACGGCGCGCTGGTGACGTTGAAGTCGTGGGCGCCTGCTCAGGGTTACGGTGTCAAGAAGGCCGAGCCGGGACCGGACGAACACGCCGAGGTGAGCTTCGAGGGCGCCGCGGGCCGCGTCGAGATCCGGTGGCGCTGCGCGGACGGACGTCCCGTCGCCTCCTGGAAGACGGACGACTGACCCGTCGCACGGGCCCGGCTCAGCGGACCTCCTCCAGGTGGGGAGCCAGGCGGGTGCGGAGCTCGGCGAGGAGTGCCGCCTCCTGCTCGCGGAGGAAGAAGTGACCGCCGGGCAGGACGACGGTCTCCAGGCCGGCGTCGGTGACCTCGGCCCAGGTGTCCAGGTCCGCCGCCGGGCAGACGGGGTCGCAGTCGCCGCCGTACGCGGTGACGGGGATGCGCAGACGTTCGGCCGGCGGGTCCGGGCGGTAGGCGTCCAGCAGCCGGTGGTCGCCCCGCAGGGACGGCATGAGCAGTTCGCGCAGGTCGGGGTGGTCGTAGGCCCAGGCCTCCGGCCCGGCCAGGCGCGCGGCCGACGCGAGCAGCCCGGCGTCGTCGAGCGGGAGCGGCGCGGGGCCGCGGCGGTGCGGTGCGCGCCGCCCCGACACCAGCAGCGCGACGACGTCCGCGTCGGCGCGGTCCCGCAGCCGGAGCGCCACCTCGTAGGCGACGGCGCTGCCCATGCTGTGCCCGAACAGGGCGACGGGCAGGTCGAGACGGCCGGTGAGGGCGTCGGTGACCGCGTCGGCCAGCGCGGTCATGGAGGTCTCGCAGGGTTCGGCGAGGCGGTCCTGCCGGCCGGGGTACTGGACGGCCAGCAGCTCCACGCCGGCGGGCAGCAGCGGCGGCCAGCCGGCGTACGCGGTGGCGGTGCCGCCCGCGTGCGGGAGGCACACCAGCCGCAGCCGGGGCTCCCCGACCCGGTGGTGGCGCAGCCAGCGGCTGCGGGTGCCGGTCCATGCCGGCCCGACGCCGTGTCCGCCGACGGTCATCGCTGCTCCGCCCCGGAGGGAGTGACGGGGAGCACGATCAGCAGGGTCACCGAGCCGTCCTCGGCCACCACTTCGCGCAGCGGGCGGAAGCCGAGCTTGCGGCACATGGCCAGGCTGGCGGTGTTGCCCGCGCCGAGCATGCCGTAGACCTCGCTCACGCCGAGGTTGTCGGCCGCGTGCCGGGCCAGGCCGCGGACGGCCTCGGAGCCCAGGCCCTTGCCCCAGTAGCCGGGGGCGAGGGCGGTGACGAGTTCGTGGCCGTCGACGTTGCCGGTCCGCTTCACCTCGGCGTGCCCGACGTAAGTGCCGTCGAGCCACAGGCCCCAGACGTCGAACAGGCGTTGCGGGTAGACCTCGGTGAGGATGGACCGGAAGAGGGCGCGGATGTCCGCCTCGGGCACCCGCTCCTGCCCCATCCAGCGGCATACGGACTCGTCGCGCAGGAGGGCGACGAAGGCCTCCTCGTCGGCCGGGCGGTAGGGCAGGAACTCCAGTCGTTCGGTGTACAGGACGGGCGTCTTCATGGGGTCTCCTGGTTCACGTGCGTCCTTCACGTGCATCGTGCACTGTCCTGCACGCGGGTCCGCGTGGGCGTTCACGTCAGCGGCGGGCGGCCCCGGGGCGCGCGGGCGCGGGCGTCGTGCCCGCGCGCCCCGGGTGCGGGCGCCGGGTCAGGCCTCGGCGTTCTCCATGCGCTCCCGCAGGCTGCGCGGACGCATGTCGGTCCAGACCTCGTCGACGTAGGCGCTGCACTCGGCCTCGGTGCCCTCCTTGCCGACCGGCTGCCAGCCGGTCGGGACCTCGACGTCGACGGGCCACAGGGAGTACTGGTCCTCGTCGTTGCGCAGCACCTGGTAGCGGGTGTTCTCGTCCATGTCCGTGCCTTCCGTCGTCAGCGTGGGTGGTGTGGTGTGCGGGCGCGGATCCGCGGGGGCGGATCCCGGGTCGGGTGGCGGGCAGCGTGCCCTGGCGGCGGTCATGCTCAGCCCACCGTCCGGCGGGCGTGCCGGGCGATCTGCCGGAGCGCCTCGGCGAACTCCTCGGCGACGCGCCGGACGGTCCGCGTGTCGTGAACGGCGGGGCGGTGGTTCCAGGTGACGGTGAGGCGCCCGTCGCGCACCGCGCCGCCGACCTCGAGGAGATGGGACCCGCCGTCGCGGGGGTCGTGGTCCTGGCCGAGGCTGCCGTGCAGGGCGCGGATCAGCCCGGCGCCCTGGGCCGTGCCGCCGGCGGGGCGGGCGTCCAGCTGGCCGAGGTAGTTGAACACGACCTGGCCGAGGGCCCCGTCGCCGCCGAGCCGCTCGCGCACCTCGGGCGGGCCGTAGGCGCGCAGGGCGCCGAAGCCGATGCCGTTGCCCGGCACGGTCCTCAGCTGGCGGCGCACCGACTTCACCAGGGCGCGCCAGTCACGCTCGGGCCCGAGGTCGTCGGGCGTGTCGACGCTGAGGGCGACGGGGTGGACGCTGGTGAACCAGCCGACGGTGCGCGACAGGTCCACCCCGTCGAGCAGGTCCTCGCGGCCGTGGCCCTCCAGGTCGAGCCGGACCCTCTTCCCGCCGGTCCAGCGGGCCAGGGCGAGGGCGAGGGCGGCGAGCAGCACGTCGTTGACGCGGGTGCGGTAGGCGGTGGGGGCGGACCGCAGCAGGGCCTCGGTGTCCACCTCGCCGAGTTCGACGGTCAGGGTCGCGGTCCCGCCCGCGTCACCCGCATCCTGCGCGCCCTCCGTGCCCTCAGGGCCGGGGAGCGTCGGGCCGGGCAGGGGTTCGGCGGTCACCGCCTCCTCCCAGTGCGGCAGTTCGTGGTCGAGGTGGCCGGCCCGCACGTGGGCGGCGAGACCGCGGGCCCAGTCGCGGTAGGAGGTGGTGCGCTCCCCCAGCTCCACCGGTCCGCCGCGGACCGCCTGCCGGTAGGCGGTCTCCAGGTCGTCGCGCAGGATCCGCCAGGACACGGCGTCCACCACGAGGTGGTGGGCGACCAGGAGGAGGAAGGCGGGGCGGCCCGGACCGCCGGTGAAGAGGCCCGCGCCGAGCAACGGCCCCTGCTCCAGGTCGAATCCGGAGTGCAGGGTGTCGGCGGCCCGCTCCATGACGCGGCGGGCCCGGTCGTCGGGCAGGCCCGTCAGGTCGTGGTGGACGAGGACCTCCTGCGGCCCGGCGGGCGGCGGGTTGAACTGGCGCCAGCCGTCGGCGTCCCGGGTGAAGCGCATCCGGAGCGCGTCGTGGTGGTCGAGCAGGGCGGTGAGCGCACGGTCCAGGGCGGCCGGGTCGGGGGCGCCGTCGAGTTCGAGGAGGAGGGACTGGTTGAAGTGGTGGTGGGCGGCGCGCGGGGTGGTCAGGAACCACTCCTGGATCGGGGTGAGCGGCACGTCGCCGCTGACCGGACCCTCGCCGGTGCGCTCGGGCCCGGTGCGGACGACGGCGGCGAGGGCGGCGACGGTCTGGTGGGCGAAGAGGTCGCGGGTGGTGAGGTGCAGCCCCTCGCGGCGCAGCCGGGACACCACCTGCATGCTGAGGATCGAGTCTCCGCCCAGGTGGAAGAAGTTGTCCTCGGCGCCGACCTCGGGCACCCCGAGGACCTCCGCCCAGATCCGGGCGACGTGTCGCTCGGTGTCGGTGCGCGGGGCGACGCGCGGTCCGGTGGGGACGGCCGGGCCGGGGGCGGGCAGGGCGCGGCGGTCCAGCTTGCCGTTCGGGGTGAGCGGAAGCCGCTCGAGGGCCACGAACGCGGAGGGCACCATGTGCGGGGGCAGGCGGCGGGCCAGCTCCTCGCGCAGTGCGGCGGTGTCGACGGCGGGGATCCCACCGCCTGCGGTGGCCCCGGGCAGTCCCCCGCCGGAGGCCCCGGACGCCCCGTTGCTCGCGGCCCCGGGCAGTCCCTCGCCCGTGGGAGCGGGCGGTCCCGCGCCCTCCGGGGCCGGCACGACATAGGCCACCAGTTGGGCCGTCCCCGCGCTCCCGTCGTCGCGCACCACGACCGCCGCGTCACGTACTCGGGGGTCGCGCCGCAGCGCGGCCTCGACCTCGCCGGGCTCGACGCGGTGGCCGCGCACCTTGACCTGCTCGTCGGCGCGTCCGGCGAACCGCAGTTGCCCGTCGGCCCCCAGCCGCACCAGGTCGCCGGTGCGGTACATCCGCTCCCCCGGCGCGCCGAACGGGTCGGGCAGGAACCGTGTCGCGGTCAGGCCGGGCCGGCCGAGGTAGCCGCGGGCCAGCCCCGGGCCCGCGACGTACAACTCGCCCAGGACGCCTGCCGGTACGGGCCGCAGCGCGGCGTCGAGGACGTGGACGCGGGTGGCGCCGGCCGGGGCGCCGATGGGCGGCGCGCCCGTGCCCGCGGTGAGCGGGCCGGTCCAGCTCGCCACCACGGTGGCCTCGGTGGGCCCGTAGGAGTTGATCATGCGGCGGCCCGGGGCCCACCGGTCGACCAGGTCGGCCGGGCAGGCCTCCGCGCCGACGATCAGGGTGCGCAGCGCGGGCAGCGCGTCGGCCGTCCCCGCGGGCAGGGTGGCGAGGGCCGCCGGGGGGATCAGCGTGTGACTGATCCGCCGTCCCTCGAGCACCTCGGCCAGCCGGTCGCCGACCAGCGGACCCTCCTCGCCGGCGACCAGGGTGGCGCCGGAGAGCAGGGAGACGCACAGCTCCAGGACCGACGCGTCGAAGCTGGGTGAGGCGAACTGCAGCACGCGGTCGCCGGGGCCCGCCGCGTAGTGCTCGGCGGCGGCCGCCGCGAAGGCGGCGAGGCCGCCGTGGGTGACGACGACGCCCTTGGGGACGCCGGTGGAGCCCGAGGTGTAGATGACGTAGGCGGGGTGGGCGACGGAGAGCGGGGCGAGCCGGTCCGCGTCGCCCACCGCGGTGTCGGGGCCGCCGTCGGCCCACACCTCGGCGGGGTCGTCCAGGACCAGCGCGGCGCCCGCGTCGCGGAGCATGAACTCCCGGCGCTCGGCGGGGTAGTCCGGGTCGACGGGGAGGAAGGCGCCGCCCGCCTTGCTCACGGCGAGCTGGGCGACGACCGAGGCCGCGCCGCGCGGCAGTGCCAGGGCCACCACCGTCTCCGGGCCGACGCCGCGGCCGATCAGCCGGTGGGCGAGCCGGTCGGCGGCCCGCTGCGTCTCGGCGTACGTCCACTCCCGCCCGTGTTCGCTCAGGGCGACGGCGTCGGGGGTGCGGGCCGCCTGCCGCCGGAACAGCTCGGGCAGGGTGGCGGCCGCCACCACGGGGGCCGTGCCGCGGCCCAGCCGGACCAGGTCCCGCAGCTCCTCGTCGGTGCTCAGCGGCAGGGCGCCCAGGGTGCGCCGCGGGTTCTCGGCGAGGGCGGTGAGCAGCGTGCCGAGCTGGCCGGCCATGCGGTCTGCGGTGGCCTCGTCGAACAGGGCGGTGCTGTACGTGAGCAGGCCGTGCAGGGCACCGTCGTCGGCCTCGGCGAACTCCCAGGTCAGATCGAAGGCCGCGTGCCGCAGTTCGGTCTCGGCGTCGGTGATCTCCAGGCCGGGGACGTCGGGGTGGGCGGTCGGCGTGTTCTGCAGGACCACCATCACCTGGAAGAGGGGGGTGCGGCTGGTGTCGCGCACCGGCCGCACCTCGTCGACCACCCGCTCGAAGGGGACGTCCTGGTGGGTGAAGGCGTCGAGGACGGTCTGCCGGACGTCGGTGAGGAACTCCGGGAAGGGCTGCTCGGGGCGCACCCGGGAGCGCAGGACCAGCGTGTTGACGAAGAAGCCGACGAGGTTCTGCGTCTCGGGCAGGTCGCGGCCGGAGGCGACGGTGCCGACGGCGATGTCCTGCCCGCCGGAGAGCCGGGCCAGGTGGGCCTGGGTGGCGGCGACCAGCGTGGTGAACAGGGTGGCGCCCCGTTCCTGCCCGGCCTGGGCGAGCCGGCGGGCGGTGTGCGGCGGCAGCACCAGGCGGGTGGTGGCGCCGGCGGCGCTGCGCACCGGCGGGCGCGGCCGGTCGGCGGGCAGGTCGAGCGGCTCGACGTCCGCGAGGCGCTCCTTCCAGTACGCCAGGTGTCCGGCGGCGGTGGCGTCGGCGAGGCCGCGCTGCCAGTGGGCGTAGTCGGCGTACTGGACGGGCAGCGGCGGGAGTTCGCCTCCGCCGGGTTCGGCACAGGCGCCCGTCTCGGCCCGGTACAGGTGGAACAGGTCGCCGGTGAGGACCGCGTTGGACCAGCCGTCGGTGACGATGTGGTGGGTGGCCAGGGCCAGTACGTGCTCGTCCTCGGAGAGCCGGACCAGGGCGGGGCGCAGCAGCGGCCCGCGGCGCAGGTCGAAGGGGCGGGTCCGGTCCTCGTCGAGGAGTTCCGCGAGCCGGGCGTCGCGCTCGGGCCCGGGCAGCGCGGACAGGTCGTGCAGCGGCAGCGGCACGTCCTGCGGCGGGTGCACGATCTGCACGCCGTGGCCGTCGACCGAGTCGAAGGTGGTGCGCAGCGACTCGTGCCGGGCCACCAGGGCCCGCAGCGCCCGGGTGAGGGCGGCGGTGTCCAGGGAGCCGCGCAGACGCAGGGCGAGCGCGGTGACGTACTCCGCGCCACCGGGGGTGAACTCCTCCAGGAACCAGAGGCGTTGCTGCGCGTACGACATGGGGGTGGCCGTGTCGCGGGGCGCCGGGGTGAGGGCGGGGCGCGCCGGGCCGGCGCCGGGCGCGGTGAGCAGGGCGGCGAGCGCGGCCGGGGTCGGGTGGTCGAAGACGGCGCGCGGGGAGACGTCCGTGCCGAAGGTCTCCGCGAGGCGGGCGGCGAGGCGGATGCTGAGGATGGAGTCGCCGCCGAGCAGGAAGAAGTCGTCCTGCACGCCGGGCCGTTCGCCGCCGAGGACGTCGGCGAAGACCTCCGCCGCGCGGCGTTCGGCGTCGGTGCGGGGCTCCACGTGCGGCCGGCCGGCCGGCCGCGGGTCGCCCGCGGGTGCGGGCAGCGCCGCGCGGTCCACCTTGCCGTTGGCGCTGAGCGGCAGCGCCTCGAGCGGGACGACGGCGGACGGGACGAGGTAGTCGGGCAGGCTCCGCCGGGCGAACTCGACGATCTCGTCGGGGTGTCGGCCCGCCTCGCCGACGACGTAGGCCACCAGCCGCTTGGCGCCGGGTCCGTCCTGGCGGGCGACGACCGCGACGTCCGTGACGCCGGGGTGGGCGGCGAGGGCCGCCTCCGCCTCGCCGGGCTCGACGCGGAAGCCGCGGATCTTCACCTGGTCGTCGGCGCGGCCGAGGAACTCGACGGTGCCGTCGGCCCGTCGCCGCACCAGGTCGCCGGTGCGGTACATGCGGGTGCCGGGCGGCCCGTAGGGGGCGGCGAGGAAGCGGGCGGCGGTGTCGCCGGGGCGGCCGAGGTAGCCGCGGGCGACGCCTTCGCCGGACACGTACAGCTCGCCCGGGCAGCCGGGCGGGACGGGGCGCAGCCGGGCGTCGAGGACGTGCAGGCGCAGGTCGTCGAGCGGGGTGCCGACCGGCACGGTGTCGGGGACGGCCGCGGCGTCGTCGAGGGCGTGGGAGGTGGCGAAGGTGGTGGTCTCGGTGGGCCCGTAGCCGTCGACGACGGTGAGGCCGGGGCAGGCGGTCAGGACCCGGCGCACGGCCGCCGCGGGGACCACGTCGCCGCCGGTCCACACCTGGCGCAGGCCGGTGAGGCAGTCGGGGGCGTCCTGGGCGAGCAGGCGGAACAGGCCGGCCGTCAGCCACAGGGCGCTCAGTCCGCCGCCGGTCGTGGCCAGTCGGCGCAGGAGCGGCGCGTCGAGGACGTCGCCGGGGGCCACGACCACCGTGCCGCCGGTCAGCAGCGGGGCCCACACCTCGAAGGTCGCCGCGTCGAAGGCCACCGGCGAGTGCAGCAGGACCCGGGCGCACACGCCGTCGCCGAACCGGCTGTCGGTGGCGAGGGAGGCGACGTCGCGGTGGCGGACGGCGACCGCCTTGGGCAGGCCGGTGGAGCCGGAGGTGAACATGACGTAGGCGAGGCGGTCGGGGTCGGCGGGCGGGAGGGGCGTCGACGGGCCGCCGGTCTCCTCCCGTTCGCAGGCGGCGAAGTCCTCGGCGGTGAGCCGGACCGTCGCCCCGGCGTTCTCCAGCAGCGTCCGGCGCCGCTCCTCGGGCGCGCGGGCGTCCACCGGGACGTAGGCGCCACCCGCCTTGAGCACCGCGAGCTGGGCGACGACGAGTGCGGCGCCGCGCTCCACCAGGAGGGCCACCCGGTCCTCGGGCGCCACCCCTCGCCGCACCAGGAGGCGGGCCAGCCGGTCGGACCAGGCGTCGAGCCGGTGGTAGCTGATCCGGGCGTCGCCGTCGTGGACCGCGATCGCGTCGGGGGTGCGGCGGACCTGTGCGGCGAAGAGGCCGACCGGGCTGCCCGGCGGGACGCTGCGGGCGGTGGCGTTCCACCTCCGGAGCGTCCGCCGGTCCTCGGCGGTCAGCGGTTCGAGGGAGGCCACCGGGACGTCGTCCGGCGCGTCGAGGGCGTCGGCGAGGGCGGTCAGCAGGACCGTGAGGCGGGCCGCCGCGCGGTCCGCGGTGGGGGCGTCGAACAGGGCGGGGTCGTAGGCCAGGTCGAAGCCGAACCGGTCGCCGAGGTGGGCGCGCAGGCACCAGGGGAAGGAGGTGGCGTCGTCCGGGTGGACCTCCTCGACGCCCACGCCGGTGCGGGCGGTGGCCGTCTCGTCGACGGGGTAGTTCTCGAAGACCACCATGCTGTCGAACAGCGCCTCCCCGGCCGGGATCGCGCCGGTGGCCTGGATGCGCGGCAGGGCCAGGAAGTCGTGGCGGCGTGCCTCGCTCTGCTCGTCCTGCACGCCGCGCAGCCACTGCCGCACGCCGCCGGACGGGACACGGATCCGGGTGGGCACGGTGTTGATGAACATGCCGATCATCGTCTCCACGCCGGGCAGTTCGGCCGGGCGGCCGGAGACGGTGGTGCCGAACACCACGTCCTCGCGTCCCGCGGTGCGGGCCAGCAGCAGCGCCCAGGCGGCCTGCACGACGGTGCCGGCGGTGATCCCCGCCCGGGCGGACGCCTCGCGCAGCCGCCGTGAGACCTCCTCGTCGAGTTCGCGGTGGACGGCGGCGGCGGAGCGGGCGCGGTGCGCCTCGGCGGGGGTGCGGTCGTAGGGCAGCGGGGTGCGCTCGGTGAAGTCCGCGAGGACGCCCGCCCAGTAGGCCTCGGCCGCGGCGGCGTCGGTCTCCTCGCGTTCGGCCAGCCAGCGCACGAAGTCGGCGAAGGGGCGGCGGGCGACCGGCGTCGCGGCCGGACCGCCGGTGCGGGAGGCGTACGACTCGCACGCCTCGGTGAGCAGTTGGCCGGTGCTCCAGCCGTCCAGGGCGATGTGGTGGGTGGACCACACCAGGAGGACCTCGTCGCCGGGCAGGGCGGCCAGGGTGAGCCGGGTGAGCGGGGCGCGGGTGAGGTCGAGGCCGGCGGCGCGGTCGTCGGCGAGCAGGCGCGTGGTCGCCTCGCCACGTCGCCGGGGTTCCAGGTCGCGCAGGTCGACGTGGGTGACGGGCAGGTCGACGTGGTGGTGGACGACCTGGACCGGGTGCGGCAGGCCCCGCCAGTGGACGCTGGTGCGCAGGGCGGGGGTGCGGGCGGTCAGCTCCTGCCAGGCGTCGGCGAAGGCGAGCGGGTCCGCGACGCCGGACAGCCGTACCGCGACGCGGTCGGCGTAGGCGTCCGCGGTGTCGACGAGGCCGTGGAAGAGCATGCCGGCCTGCAGCGGCGTCAGCGGCAGCACGTCGGCGACCTGCCGGCCGTCGCCGACGAGGCGGTCCAGCTGGTCCTGGGTGAGGCCGGCGAGCGGGAAGTCGGAGGGCGTGCGGCCGCCGGCGTCCGGCCGGGCGCAGTGCGCGACGATCTCCCGCAGCGCGTCGGCCGTCTCCTCGGCGAGGCGGCGCACCTCGGACTCGTCGTAGACGTCCGGCGGGTAGGTCCAGCCGAGCTCGAGGCGGCCGTCCTCGACGACGCCGGTGACGTCCAGCAGGTAGGGGCGCTCCTCGTCCGGGTCGGTGTCGCGGCCGGCCGGGGGGAGCGCGCCCCGCAGCAGTCCGTCGGCGGCCCCGCCTCCCGCGTCCCAGTGGCCGTGGTAGTTAAAGCCGACCTGGGGGCGGTTGCCGTCGGCGGCCGGGGCGTCGGGCAGGAGGTGGTGCAGGGCGCCGTGGCTCAGTCCGTGCCGCGGCACCGCGCGCAGTTGCTCCTTGACCGAGCGCAGCGTGTCGTGCCAGTCCGCCCCGGGCGCGACGTGCAGCGCGAGCGGGAACTCGGCGGTGAACCAGCCGACGGTGCGGGTCAGGTCCAGGTCCTCGAACAGTTCCTCGCGGCCGTGCCCCTCGACGCCGACGAGGACGGTGTCGCGTCCGCACCAGCGGGACAGGGTGCGGCCCAGGGCGCTCAGCAGCACGTCGTTGACCTGGGTGCGGTAGGCCTCGGGGACCTGGCGCAGCAGCGCGTCGGTCTCCTCGCGCCCCAGGGCCACGGTGAGGGTGGCGGCGGCGCCGTAGGTGTTCGCGCGGCAGGTGTCGGCTCGGTGGACGTCGGGGGCGTGGGCGCCGGGGCCGTCGGCGCCGTGGGTGCCGTCGGCCCCGTGGGTGCCGGGGCCGCTCCGGCCGGGCGGGAGGGCGGCCGGGGCGCGCACGGTCGCCGCCCAGTACTCCCGGTCCGCGTCCAGGCCACCGGAGCGGGTGTGCTCCTCCAGGCGGGTCGCCCAGGCGGTGTACGCCGTCGACGGCGGCGGGAGCTGGACGGGCCGGCCCGCCGCGGCGGCGCGGTGGGCGCTCTCCAGGTCGGCGAGCAGGATGCGCCAGGAGACGCCGTCGATCGCCAGGTGGTGGACGGTCAGGACGAGTTGCTGCGGGTCGCCGTCGAAGAGCAGGGCGCGCGCCACGTGTCCCTCGGTGGGGTCGAGGGATGCCTGCGCCGCGTCGACGAGGCGCTGGATCTCGGCCTCCTCGGCGGGTCCGTGGTGGCTGAGGACGTCGTGCGGGGCCTGCGGCAGGACCTCCTGGCTCCGGCCGTCGGGAGTGGTGCGGATCCGGGTGCGCAGGGCCGGGTGGTGGGCGACGAGCGCCTCCACCGCCGCACGCAGTGCCTCGGGGTCGGTGCCGGGGGCCAGGCGCAGCCGCTGGGTCATGGTGAAGCGCAGCGGGTCTCCGGGGCGGCGCCGGTCGAGGTACTGGTGCTGGATGGGGGTGAGCGGGGCCTCGGAGGGCGCTTCGGCGGTGGCCGCGGGGGCGTCCTGCTCGGTGACGCACAGGGCGAGTTCGGCGACCGTCTGGTGGCGGAAGACGTCCTTGGTGGTCAGGGCGAGACCGGCCCGGCGGGCGCGGGAGACGATCTGGATGCTGAGGATCGAGTCGCCGCCCAGGGTGAAGAAGTTGTCCTGGGCACCGACCCGTTCGACGCCGAGGACGTCCGCCCAGACGGCGGCCAGGCGCTCCTCGACGCCGGGGCGCGGCGCCACGTACGTGGCGTCGCCGGTGGGCTGTGCGGGCGGTGCGGGCAGGGCCCGCCGGTCGGTCTTGCCGCTGCTGGTGCGCGGGACGGCCTCCAGCGGCACGAAGGCGGTGGGCACCATGTGGCCGGGCAGCGTCCGGCGCAGCCGCACGCGCAGTTCGTCGGCGGGCGGGACGCGGCCGGCGGCGGGCGTCAGGTAGGCGACCAGCAGGGTGCGGCCCGCATGGTCGCGGGCTGCCACGGCCGCGTCGGCGACGTCCGGGTGGGCGAGCAGCGCGGCCTCGATCTCGCCGGGCTCGATGCGGAAGCCGCGGATCTTGACCTGCTCGTCGGTGCGGCCGAGGAACTCCAGGCGTCCCCGGGCGTCCCACCGGACGCGGTCGCCGGTGCGGTACATCCGCTCCCCCGGCGCGCCGAAGGGGTCGGGCAGGAAGCGGGCGGCGGTCGGGCCGGGCCGGTTCAGGTAGCCGCGGGCCACCTGCGGTCCGGCCAGGTACAGCTCGCCGGGCACGCCGGGCGGCACCGGTCGCAGGGCGCGGTCGAGGACGTGGGCGCGCAGGTTGTGCCCGGGGCGGCCGACGACCGGCCGCTCCGGGCTGTCGGTGAGCCGGGCGTACACCGCGTCGACGGTGGTCTCGGTGGGGCCGTACAGGTTGTACGCGCTCACCCCGTCGCCGGCCGCCGCGCACAGCTCCCGCCAGGTGGCGGCGTCGACGGCCTCGCCGCCGACCAGCAGCAGGCGCAGGGACTCCTGGGCGAGGAGTCCGGCGGCGAGGAGTTCGCGCAGGAAGGTCGGCGTGGTGCTGACGGTGTCGATGCCGTGGCCGGCGATCAGCGCGCGGAAGGCGTCCGGGTCGCGGCGGGTGTCCTCGTCGACGAGGTGCACCTCGTGGCCGAGGGCGATCAGCAGCGGCCCGTGCCAGGAGGCGTCGAAGGAGAACGAGGCACTGAGCGCGGCGCGCAGTCGGCGGCCGTTCGCGGTGTGCGGGGCGAGGAGGCCGTCGCGGTGGTCGAGGACCAGGTTGACCAGCTGCCGGTGTTCGACGGCGACGCCCTTGGGCCGCCCGGTGGAGCCGGAGGTGTGGACGACGTAGGCGGTGTGGCGCGGGTCGAGCGGGCGGCGGCGGTCGGCGTCGGTGAGGTCGTGGTCGGGCAACTCCTCCCACGGCACGGCGCGCAGGGCGTCCTCGGTCAGCACCAGTCGTGCGCCGGTGTCCTCCAGCAGGGCGGCGACGCGCTCCTCGGGCAGGTCCAGGTCCAGGCACTGCACGGTGGCGCCGGCCTTCAGCACGGCGAACAGCGCGACCAGCAGGTCGGCGGTGCGCGGGAGGCGGAGGGCGACGACGTCCTCGGGGCCCGCGCCGAGGGCGGCGAGGTGGTGGGCGAGCCGGTTGGCGCGGCTGTTGAGGGCGGCGAGGTCGAGGGTGGCGTCGCGGGCCACCAGCGCGGTGGCGTGCGGGGTGCGTGCGGCCTGGGCCTCGAACAGCGCGGTGAAGGTGGTGTCGGGCACCGGCAGCGCGGGGCCCTGCCATTCGCGCCGGATGCGGCGCCGCTCTGTCTCGGTGAGCAGCGGCAGCGCCCCGGCCGGCAGGTCGGGGTCGTCCACCGCCGCCTCGACGAGCAGCCGGAGCCGGGCGGCCAGCCGCCGCGCGGTGTCCTCGTCGAAGAGGGCGGTGCTGTACACGAGGTGGCCGGTGAGGCCGCCGTCGTGCTCGACGAAGTCGAAGGACAGGTCGAAGGTGGCGTGGCGGACGGGCGGGGTCACCGGCTCGACGTCCAGGCCGGGCAGGTCGGGGGCCTCGGCGCCCAGGTTGTGCAGGGCGACCATGACCTGGAACAGCGGGGTGCGGCTGGTGTCGCGCTCCGGCTGGAGGGCGTCCACCAGCCGCTCGAAGGGGGCCTCCTGGTGGGCGAAGGCGTCCAGGACGGTGTCCCGGGCCTGCCCGAGCAGGTCCCGGTAGGACAGTTCGGGGCGCACCCGGGCGCGCAGCACCAGCGTGTTGACGAACATGCCGACCATGTCGTGCAGTTCGGGCCGGTCCCGGCCCGCGGTGACGGTGCCGACGGTGATGTCCTCCTGGTCGGCCCAGCGGGCGACCAGGATCTGGCAGGCGGTCAGCAGCGCCATGTAGAGGGTGGCGTCGGCGGAGCGGGCCGTCTCGCGCAGCCGCTCGGTGAGCGCGGCCGGCAGCTCGAAGGTGAGGAGGGCGCCCTGCCGGCCGCGGACGGCGGGCCGGGGCCGGTCGGTGGGCGGCTCGAGCGGGGTGAAGCCCTCCAGGACCTCCCGCCAGTGGGCGAGGTCCGCCTCGACGCGGTCGGCGCGCCCCCGTTGCCAGGCGGCGAAGTCCCGGTAGGTGAGCGGCAGTTCGGTCAGCCGCGGGTCGCGTCCGAGGTGGGCGGCCGCGTACAGCTCGGCGAGGTCGCGGCCGAGGACGGCGACCGACCAGCCGTCGGTGACGATGTGGTGCACGGCGAGGACCAGGACGTGCTCGTCGGCGGCCGTGCGGACCAGGCGGGTGCGCAGCAGCGGACCGGCCTCCAGGTCGAAGGGGGCGGCGGACTCGGCGTCCAGCACCGCGTCGAGGGCCCCTCCCGGCCGGCCGGTCAGGTCGTCCAGCGGCAGCTCGACCGGGTACGGCGGGGCCACCACCTGGCGGGCGGCGCCGTCGTGTTCGGCGAAGGTGGTGCGCAGCGCCTCGTGCCGGGCCACCAGTCCGTCCAGGGCGGCGCGCAGGGCCTTCTCGTCGAGCCGTCCGCGCAGGCGCAGCACCGACAGGGTGGCGTACTCGGTGCCGCCCGGCTCGAACCGGTCGAGGAACCACAGGCGTTGCTGGGCGTAGGACAGCGGGGCGGGCGCGTCGGGGTCGGCGGCCGGGATGGGGTCGGGGGCGTCGCCCGCGGCCTGCGCGAGTGCGGCGGCCAGGGCGGCGACCGTGGGACGGGTGAACAGCAGTCGCGGCGAGACGTCCTGGCCGAAGGCGGCGCGCAGCCGCGCGGTGACCCGCACGGCGAGCAGGGAGTCGCCGCCGAGGGCGAAGAAGTCGTCCTCGGCCCCCGGCTCGTCGACGCCCAGCACGTCGGCCCAGGCGTCGGCCACCAGCCGCTCGGCCGGAGTGCGTGGGGCGACGTGCCGGCCGGTGGCGGCGAAGCCGTCCGGGCCGGGCGCGGGCAGGGCACGCCGGTCGAGCTTGCCGTTGACGGTGAGGGGCAGGGCGGCCAGCGGCACGTAGGCGGCGGGCACCATGTAGGAGGGCAGCGTCCGCTCCAGGTGGGCGCGGAGTTCGGCCGCGGACGGGGGCGCCCCGTCGGCGGGCACCACGTGGGCGACCAGGCGGCGCGTGCCGGAGGCGTCCTCGTGGACGTCGACGACGGCGGCAGCGACGCCGGGGTGCGTGTGCAGCGCTGCCTCGATCTCGCCGGGCTCGATGCGGTAGCCGCGGATCTTGACCTGGTGGTCGGCGCGGCCCAGGTACTCCAGGGTGCCGTCGGCGCGCCGCCGGGCCCGGTCGCCGGTGCGGTACATCCGCGCGCCCGGCGCTCCGTAGGGGTCGGCGGGGAAGCGGGTCGCGGTGAGTCCGGGCCGGCCGAGGTAGCCGCGGGCCAGCCCCTCCCCCGCCACGTACATCTCGCCGACCGCGCCGGGCGG
The DNA here is from genome assembly GCF_042792855.1 of Streptomyces sp. NPDC056600. Lineage (NCBI taxonomy): Bacteria > Bacillati > Actinomycetota > Actinomycetes > Kitasatosporales > Streptomycetaceae > Streptomyces > Streptomyces sp. NPDC056600. The sequence goes on along the minus strand of NZ_JBHTVQ010000027.1, from coordinate 67,218 downwards.
CACGGGCGCCAGCGCCCCGTCGAGGAGGTGGACCCGCAGGTCGGGGATGCCCTCGCCGATGGGGCTCGCGGCCCCGGCGGCCTCCGTACCGTCCAGCGGGGCGTAGGTGACGTGCACGGTGGTCTCGGTGATGCCGTACATGTTGACCAGCCGGGGCGCGTCCTGCGGGTGCCGGGCGTACCAGGGGGCGAGGCGGGTCACGTCGAGCGCCTCGCCGCCGAAGACCACGGTGCGCAGGGTGAGCCGGTCGCCGGTCTCCGGGTGGTCGGCGTCGGCGCGCACCAGCGGGTGGAAGGCGGAGGGCGTCTGGTTGAGGACGGTGACCCGCTCGTCGGCGAGGAGGCGCAGGAAGTCCTCGGGCGAGCGCGCCACGTCCTCGGGGACGACGACGAGCCGGCCGCCGTGCAGCAGCGCGCCCCACAGCTCCCACACCGAGAAGTCGAAGGCGTAGGAGTGGAACAGCGTCCACACGTCGTCCGGGCCGAAGCCGAACCAGGGGGCGGTGCGGCTGAACAGGCGCACCACGTTGGCGTGCGGCACGACGACGCCCTTGGGGCGGCCGGTGGAGCCGGAGGTGTAGATGGCGTAGGCGGGGTGTTCCGGCAGCGGGCGGGCCGTCCGGTCGCCGGGGCCGGTGGCGGGGCGGCCGGCGAGGTCGGCGACGACGCCGGGGGCGTCCAGCGGCAGCACGGGCACGCCGGCGCCCTGGGCGCGGCGGGCGATGTCCGTGGTGGTCACCAGCGTCACCGGCCGGGCGTCGTCGAGGACGGCGGTCAGCCGCTCGTCGGGGATCTGCGGGTCGACGGGCAGGTAGGCGGCGCCGGTCTTCAGCACCGCGAGGATCGCCACGACCTGGTCGGCGCCGCGGGGCAGGGCGAGGGCGACGTAGGTCTCCGGGCGGGCCCCGGCCTCGGCGAGACGGTGGGCGAGGCGGCCCGCGCGGGCGTCGAGGGTCGCGTAGTCCAGGTGCTCTCCCGCCCAGGTGACGGCGGAGGCGTCGGGGGTGCGGGCGGCCTGCGCCTCGAACAGGTCCACCAAGGTCTCGGCGGGGCGCCCGCGGACGCCGCCGTCCGCCCCGGCGATCAGGCTCCGGCGCTCCTCGGGCGTCGTCCACGGCAGCTCGCGCAGCGGGCGGTCCAGGCCGTCGGCCATCGAGGCCAGCAGCAGGCGGAGCCGGCCGGCCAGCGCGCGCACGGTCGCCTCGTCGAACAGCCCAGGGTCGTGGGCGAGGTCGAAGCCGATCCGCCCGCCCTGGTGGGCGCGCAGCACCAGCGGGTAGTTGGTGGCGTCCCGGGAGTCCACCTCGGCCAGGCGCACGCCGGAGGTGGCCGTGCGGGCCTCGTCGAAGGGGTAGTTCTCGAAGGCCACCATGGAGTGGAACAGCGGGCTGCCCGGCGGCACGTCGCTCAGCGCGGTCAGCTCGGCCAGGGACACGGCGGCGTACCGGCGTGCCTCGGCCTGCTCCTGCTGGAGGGAGCGCAGCCAGTCGGCGGCGGGGCGGCGCGGGTCCACCCGCACGCGGGTGGGGAGGGTGTTGATGAACATGCCGACCATCGACTCCGCGCCCGGCAGGTCGTCGGGGCGGCCGGAGACGGTGGTGCCGAACACCACGTCGTCCTCGGCGGCGTACCGGGACAGCAGCAGGGCCCAGGCGCCCTGCACGACCGTGCCGAGGGTGAGTCCGGCGGTGCGCGCGGTGCGGGTCAGCCGCTCGGAGAGGTCCTCGGACAGGGTGGTGGTGTGCACGGCCGCCGAGCGGGCCTGCCGGGTGCGGTCCTGCGGGCGGTCTGCGGGCAGCGGGGTCGGTGTGGCGAAGCCGGCGAGCACGCCGCGCCAGTGGTCGCGGGCGGCGCCGTCGTCCTGCTCGGCGAGCAGGCGCACGTAGTCCCCGAAGGGGCGGCGCACCGGCGGCCGGCTCTCGGCGCCGGTGGTCAGCGCGGCGTACTCCTCGCACACCTCGGTGAGCACCTGGGCCAGGCTCCAGCCGTCCAGGATCAGGTGGTGGGAGGTCCACACCAACCGCAGTTCGGCGTCCGGCAGCCGGATCAGGGTCAGCCGCATCAGCGGGGCCGTGGCGAGGTCGACGCCGCGGGCCAGGTCCCGTTCGCACAACTCCCGCAGCAGCCCGGCGCGTTCGGCGGGGTCGGTGTCCCGCCAGTCCACGTGGGTGACGGGCACCTCGACGTCCCGGTGCACGATCTGCAGCGGACGGGGCACGTCCTCCCAGACCACCGAGGTGCGTAGCGCGGGGGTGCGGCCGGTCACCCGCTGCCAGGCGAGGGCGAAGGCCCGCGGGTCGGCGACCCCGCGCAGCAGCAGGGCCGCCTGGTCCACGTAGACGTCGTCGGCGTCGGTGTCGCCGGTGAGGCGGTGGAAGAGCATGCCCTCCTGGAGCGGGGTCAGCGGCCAGATGTCCTCGACGCCCTGTCCGTCGCCGACCAGCCGGTCCACGGCGGCCTGGTCGAGGCCGGCCAGCGGGAAGTCGGAGGGGGTGCGGCCGCCGGCGCCGGGGCGGGCGCAGTGCTCGGCGATCGCGGCCAGCGCGTCCGTCATGCCGTCGGCGAGACGGCGCACGGTGGCCTCGTCGTGGACGTCCTCGCTGTAGTGCCAGGTGATCTCCAGGGCGCCGTCGGTGACCGCGGCGGAGACGTCGAGGAGGTGGTCCAGCGGCTCGTCGCCGGCGATCTCGCGGCCGGGCGTGCCGTCGGCCTGGGCGAAGTCGCCGGAGCCGGGCGTCTCCCACTGCCCGTGGTAGGTGAAGGACACCTCGGGCAGCGGGCCCTCCCGCAGCGCGCGGGCGGCGGCGTGGCCGTCCGGGGCCAGGCGGGCCAGCGCCTCGTGGCTCAGGCCGCGCCGGGGCACGGCCCGCAGCCGCTCCTTGACCGTCTTCAGGGTGGCGCCCCAGTCGGGCGCGCCGGCCGGTCCGGCCGGGGTGAGGGTGACCGGGTACTGACTGGTGAACCAGCCCACCGTCCCGGAGAGGTCGAGCGGTGCGCCGCCCTCCGCCGGGCCCGTCTGTTCGCGGCCGTGGCCCTCCAGGGTGACGGTGGCGCGGCCGGAGCCCGTCCAGTCGGCGAGGACCCGGCCCAGGGCGCTGAGCAGGACGTCGTTGACCTGGGTGCGGTAGACGCCGGGCACCCGGCGCAGCAGCGCCTCGGTGGTGGCGGGGTCGACCCGGGTGCGGACGGTGCGCACCGAGGCGGCCCGCGGGGTGCCCGGGCGGTCCAGGGGCAGCGGGGTCCGCTCCTCGGCGGCCTGGGCCGTCCAGTACGGGAGGTCGTCGTCGAAGGCGCCGGCCTCCACCAGGGCGGACAGGTGCGCGGCCCAGACGGCGTGCTCCGTCGCCTCCGGCTCGAGCCGCACGGCCTCGCCGGCGGCGGCCTGCCGGTACGCCTGTTCCAGCGCGGTGAGCAGGACGCGCCAGGACACGCCGTCCACGGCGAGGTGGTGGGCGGTCAGGAACAGCTGCGGGCGCCCGCCCGGGGCGGGCAGCAGCAGGGCGGCGCGGAAGAGGGCGCCGGTCAGCGGGTCGAGGGCGGCGCGGGCCGCGTCGGCGGCCTCCTCGCGGGCGGCCCGCGGGTCCGGAGCCCGGGTCGTGTCGTGGCGGGTGAGCAGCCCGGTGGCCGGGCCCTCGCCGGGGTGCTGCCGCCAGGTGTCGCCGGTGCGTTCGAAACGGGTGCGCAGCGCCGGGTGGCGGGCGGCCACCGCCTCCACCGCGCGTTCCAGGGCGGCCTCGTCGAGGTCGTACGGCAGGTCGAGGAGGACCGACATGCTGTAGTGGCGCAGCGGGCCGTGGGCCGCGAGGAACCATTCCTGAACGGGTGTCAGCGGGGCCGGCCCGTCGGCGCGCGCCGGCCGGGGGGCGGGCGCGGCGGGTGTGCGGCCCGCCGCGGCGGCGGCGAGGTCGGCGACGTTCTGGTGGCGGAAGACGTCCTGCGAGTGCAGGTCGAGGCCGTTGGCGCGGGCGCGGGCGACGACCTGGATGCCCAGGATGGAGTCGCCGCCCAGTTCGAAGAAGTTGTCGCTCACGCCGACCCGGTCCACGCCCAGCACCTCGGCCCAGATCCCGGCGAGGGCGTGTTCGGCGTCGGTGCGCGGGGCGACGTGTTCACGCCCGTCGCGGACGGCGCCGAAGTCCGGTGCGGGCAGGGCGCGTTTGTCGAGCTTGCCGCTGGTGGTGAGGGGCAGCGCGTCCAGGACGGTGAACGACGAGGGCACCATGTGCTCGGGGAGCACCCGGCGCAGCGCCTCGCGCAGCGCGGGCCCGGCGGGGGTGGCGGAGGGCGCGGGGACGACGTAGGCGGCGAGCCGGGTGTGGCCCCGTTCGTCGGTCGCGGCGACGACCGCGGCGGCGGTGAGCTCCGGCAGGGCGAGCAGGGCCGCCTCGATCTCGCCGGGCTCGATGCGGTGGCCGCGGACCTTCACCTGGTCGTCGACCCGGCCGAGGTGGTCGAGGCGGCCGTCGGCGGTCCAGCGGGCCAGGTCGCCGGTGCGGTACATCCGGGTGCCCGGCGCCCCGTACGGGTCGGCGACGAAGCGCGCCGCGGTCAGGCCGGGCCGCCCGGCGTAGCCGCGGGCCACCTGCGTGCCCGCCAGGTACAGCTCGCCGCCGACGCCGGGCGGCACCGGCCGGAGCCGGTCGTCGAGGACGTAGGCCCGCACGTTGGGCAGCGGGCGGCCCACCAGGGGCCGGTCCTCGCCCTCGACGCGGCAGGCGAGCGCGTCCACGGTGCACTCGGTGGGGCCGTAGAAGTTGTACGCGGCGACGTCCCGGTGCGCCGCCAGCTCCCGCCACAGACCGCTGTCCAGGGCCTCGCCGCCGATCATCAGGACGCGGGGGCGGTGGCGCGGGTCGGTGAGCAGCCCGGCGGGCAGCAGTTGGCGCAGGTACGAGGGGGTGAGGTCGAGGAAGTCGACGCGGTGCTCGACGACGAACTCCACCAGCGCCGCCGGGTCGAGACGGGTCGTCTCGTCGACCAGGTGCAGCGGGTGGCCGTCGGCCATCAGGAGCACGCCCTCGAGGGAGGTGTCGAAGGAGAACGAGGCGGTGAGCGCCACGTTCAGCGGTCCCCCGCCGGCGTCGGCGACGAAGCCCTCGCGGTGCGCGGCGAGCAGGTTCGCCACGGAACGGTGGGTGACGGCCACGCCCTTGGGACGGCCGGTGGAGCCGGAGGTGTACACGACGTAGGCGAGCCGGTCCGGGTCCGGGGCGGCGGGCCGGGCGGGCGGGAGAGCGCCGTCGGGGGCGTCGTCGGCGAGGGCGGCGCGGACGGACGCTTCGTCGAGGACGAGGGCGGGGCGGGCGTCGTCGAGGAGGTACCGGACGCGGTCCTCGGGCAGGGCGGGGTCGAGGGGCAGGTAGGCGGCCCCGGCCTTCCACACGGCGAGGATCGCGGTGACCATGTCGGCGGTGCGGGGCAGTCGCAGGGCGACCAGCCGCTCGGGGCCGGCGCCGCGGGCGGCCAGGTGACGGGCGAGGCGTGCGGCGCGGGCGTCGAGGGCGGCGTGGGTGAGGCGCTCGCCGCCCGCCACCAGCGCGGTGGCGTCCGGGGTGCGGGCCGCCCGTTCCTCGAACAGCGCGGGCAGCAGGGTGGTGGGGACCGGGCGGGCGGTGTCGTTCCAGTCCTGGGTGACCTGGCGCAGCTCCGCCACGGAGAGGAGCGGGAGCGCGCCGAGGGGTCGGTCGGGTGCGGCGGCCACGCCCGCGAGCAGCCGCCCGAGCTGGTCGGCGGCCCTGCGGGCGGTGTCCGCGTCGAACAGGTCGGTGCGGTACTCGAGGAGGCCGGTCAGGGCATCGCCGTCCGGGACGAACTCGATGCTCAGGTCGAAGGTGGCGGCCTGCCGGGCCACCGCGACCGGGGCGGTGGCGAGGCCGCGCGGCGCGGGCGCGGTGGGCGGGGCCGGGTGCAGCAGCACCATCACGTCGAACAGCGGGTTGCGGCCCGCCTCCCGGGGCGCGCCGACCGCCTCCACGATGCGCTCGAACGGCGTGTCGCCGCGGGTGAAGGCGTCGTTGACGGTGTCCGCGGCCGCCGCGAGCAGGTCGCGGAAGGAGCCGGCGGTGTCGACCGGGGTGCGCAGGACCACGGTGTTGGCGAAGAAGCCGACGGTCCGCTCCAGCTCGGTGCGCGGGCGGCCGGGGGTGAGGGAGCCGATGGTGATGTCGTCCTGCCCGGACCAGCGGGCGAGCAGGGCCTGGCCGGCCGCGGTCAGGGCGGTGAACAGGGTGGTGTGCTGCTGCGCGGCGAGGTCGCGCAGCCGGGCGGTGACGTCCGTGGGGACGGTGAACCGGTGGACCGCGCCCGCCCCGGACTCCTCGCCGCGGCGCGGCCGGTCCAGCGGCAGCGCGGGCGCCACGGCCCCGCGCAACTTCGCCGCCCACAGGTCGAGTTCGGTTTGCAGGCGGTCGCCCGAGAGCTGTTCGCGCTGCCAGGCGGCGAAGTCCGGGTACTGGGTCCTCACCGGCGGCAGCTCCACCGGTTCACCGTGGGCCAGGGCCTCGTAGGCGGCGCAGATCTCCTCCAGGACGACGCCCGTGGACCAGCCGTCGGTGACGATGTGGTGGGCGGTGAGCAGCAGGACGTGCTGCTCGGGCGCCTCGCGGAGCAGCAGGGCGCGCAGCAGCGGCCCGGTGCGCAGGTCGAACGGGCGGGCGTACGCGGCACGCAGGGCGGCGTCCGTCTCCTCGGGGCCGGCCTCGCGGACCTCCAGCGGGACGGGTGCGGGCTCGTGGACCCGCTGCACGGGGCGGCCGTCCTCGTCCTCCTCGAAGGTGGTGCGCAGCGCCTCGTGACGGGCCGCCACCAGGTCGAGAGCGCGGCCCAGGGCGTCCTGGTCGAGCGGACCGGTGAGCCGCAGCGCGACGGCGCTGTTGTAGCGGGCGTCGCCGGGGCGCAGCCGGTCCAGGAACCACAGGCGCCGCTGGGCGTAGGACAGCGGCAGCGGGCGGTCGCGGTCGGCGCGGGGGACGTCCGGCCGGGCGGCGCTGCCGGTCCCGGCCGTGGCGCGGCCGGCCAGCCGGCGGCGCAGGGCCTCCTGGAGGTCCTCGGGCAGGGCCTCGGCGCGGTTTCGCTTCGAAGACGTCATCGTCGTCCGGTCCTTCACCGTTCGTGGGATTCGCCGGCGCCACGGGCGGCGGCCTCGAGTTCGCTGAGCACCTGCTCCTCGACCAGTTCCGCCAGCGCGGCGACAGTGCGGGAGACCAGGACGTCGCGGGGGGTGAGCGTGACGCCGAAGGCGTCGTTGGCGCGGGAGACGATCCGCAGGGCGCGCAGGGAGTCGCCGCCGAGCAGGAAGTAGTCGTCCTCGGCGCCGACCGGCGCCTGCAGGACCTCCTCCCAGACGGCGGCGAGCGCCTCCTCGGTGGGGGTGCGCGGGGCGATCCGCCCGGCGCTCTCCTCGGCCCGGGGTGCGGGCGCGGGCAGCGCGGACCGGTCGGTCTTGCCGTTCTCGGTCAGCGGGAAGCTGTCCATGACCACGAACGCGGACGGCACCAGGGAGCCGGGCAGCGTCCGGGCGGCGTGCGCCCGCAGGGCGGTGGCGCCGGGCGGTTCGGCCCCGGGGGCGGTGAGCACGTGGGCGACCAGCCGGGGCAGCCCCGGCTCGTCCTCCCGGACGCTCACCACGGCGTCCAGGACGGCCGGGTGGCGCACCAGGGTGGCCTCCACCTCGCCCGCCTCGATGCGGTGGCCGCGCAGTTTCAGCTGGTGGTCGGTGCGTCCGAGGTGGTGCAGTTCGCCGCGGGCGTCGCGGCGCACCAGGTCGCCGGTGCGGTACATGCGGCTGCCCGCCGGGCCGAACGGGTCGGCGGTGAAGCGGGCGGCGGTCAGGCCGGGACGGCCCAGGTAGCCGCGCGCCAACGCGTCGCCGGCGAGCCACAGTTCGCCTGCCGTGCCGTCCGGGACGGGGCGCAGCCGGGCGTCCAGGACGTAGGCGCGGGTGCCGGGCAGGCGGCGGCCGACGGGCGGGGCGGAGCCGTCGGGCTCCAGCGGGCCGGACCAGGTGGCGACCACGGTGGCCTCGGTGGGCCCGTAGGAGTTGATCATCCGGTGGTGCGGGGCCCAGCGGGCGACCAGTTCGGCGCGGCAGGCGTCGGCGCCGACCACCAGGGTCGTGAGGTCGGGCAGGGTGCCGGGGGTGTCCGGCGGCAGGGTGGCCAGTGCGGCCGGCGGCAGCAGCGTGTGGGTGATCCGCTCCTCGCGCAGGACCTCGGCGAGCTCTTCGCCGAGCAGGGGCCCGGGCCGCGGGACGACCAGCCGGGCGCCGTGCGGCAGGGACATGCACAGTTCCAGGACGGACGCGTCGAAGCTGGGCGTGGAGAAGGCGAGGACCCGGTCGCCCGCCCCGACCCGGTAGTGGGCGGCCTCGGCGGCGGAGAAGGCGGCGAGGCCGCGGTGGGTGACCACGACGCCCTTGGGGGTGCCGGTGGAGCCGGAGGTGTAGATGACGTACGCCGGGTCGTCGAGGGAGAGGGGGCGGGCGCGGTCGGCGTCGGTGGGCCGGTGGCCCGGGGCGCTGCCGGGCGGGGCGGCGAGCAGGGCGTCCACCTCGTCCTCGTCGAGGGTGACGGCGGGCGCGGCGTCGCGCAGCATCAGCGCGACGCGCTCCTCGGGGTAGCCGGGGTCGACCGGCAGGAAGGCGGCGCCCGCCTTGGCCACCGCGAGCTGGGCGATCACCATGGGGGCCGAGCGGGGCAGCAGGAGGCCGACCAGCGTGCCGGGTCCGGCGCCGCGCGCGATCAGCCGGTGCGCGAGGCGGTTGGCCCGTTCCTCGACCTGGGCGAAGGTCAGTTCCAGGCCCGGGGCGGTGAGGGCGGGGGCGTGGGGCCACCGGTCCACCGCGGTCTCGGCCAGCGCGGCCAGGGACGCCGGGGTGACCTGCGGGGCGTCGGGCCGGGTGGGTCCGGCGAGCAGCCGCGCGCGTTCCCCGGGGGGCAGTACGTCGAGGTCGTCGAGGCGGGTGTCCTCGTCGGCGGCGGCCAGGCCGCGCAGGGTGTGCAGCAGCCGGTCGGCCAGGGAGCGGGCGGTGCTCTCCTCGAAGCAGCGAGGGTCGTGGCCGAGTTCGACCGCGAGCCGCTCGCCGGGCGAGACGACCACGGTGAGGGGGTAGTTGGTGGCCTCGCGGGCGTCCAGTTCCCGGACCCGGACGCCCTGGGCGCCGGCCGTGGTGTCGGCCACCGGGTAGTTCTCCAGCACCAGCAGACTGTCGAAGAGGGGGGTGCCCTCGGGCAGAGCGCTCAGCGCCGTCAGCCGGGTCAGCGGCAGGTGCTCGTACCGGCGGTCCTCGGCGCGTGCCCGCTGCGTCTCGCGGAGCCAGTCGGCGCACCGCGCCCGCCCGTCGACGCGCACCCGCGCCGGCAGGGTGGTGATGAACAGTCCGGTGATGGTGTCGGCGCCGGGCAGGTCCGCGGGGCGGCCGGAGACGGTGGTGCCGAAACACACGTCGGAGGTGGTGCCGAGGCGGGAGAGCAGCAGCGCCCACGCGCCCTGGACGACGGTGTTGAGGGTGAGCCGGTGCCTGCGGGCGAACTCCCGCAGCCGTTCGGTCTCCTGGGCGTCGAGCCGGTAGGACAGCCAGGTGTCCGAGCGGGTGGCGGCGCCGGGCGCGGGCCGGGTGTCGTAGGGCAGCGGGGTGGGCGCGGCGAGGTCGCCGAGGACCGCGCGCCAGTGCTCCTCGGCGCCCGTGGTGTCGCGGGCGGCGAGCCAGGCGGCGTGGTCCGCGAACGGCCGCCGTTCCGGCAGGCGCGGCTCTTCGCCGCGGGAGAGCGCGGCGTGCGCGGTCAGGACGTCGCCGAGCACGTGGAAGACGCTCCAGCCGTCCAGCAGCAGGTGGTGGAAGGTCCACACGACGCAGACCTCGTCGGGGCCGAGGCGGATCAGCGCGATCCGCAGCAGCGGGGCGCGGTCCAGGGCCATGCCGCGGGCCCGGTCCTCGGCGAGCAGCCGCTCGAGCCGGGCGGTCCGCTCCCCCGTGGTCAGGGCCGACCAGTCGTGCTCGGTGACGGGCAGCCGGGCCGCCCGGCGCACCACCTGCAGGGGTTCCGGCACGCCGTCCAGGACGACGGCGGTGCGCAGGACGGGCGTGCGGTCGACGACGTGCTGCCAGGCGGCGGCCAGGGTGCGCGGGTCGCGCACCCCGTCCATGACGAAGGTGATCTGTTCGACGTACAGGCCCTGGCCGGGCTCGTCGAGGCCGTGCACGACCATGCCGGCCTGGGTGGGGGTGAGCGGGTAGATGTCGGCCACGTCCCGGCCGGCGCCCGCGAGGCGGTCCACGGCGGCCTGGTCGAGGCCGGCCAGCGGGAAGTCCGACGGGGTGCGCCCGCCGGCGCCGGGATCGGCGCAGTGCCGGACGATCGCCCGCAGCTCGTCCAGGGTCTCGGCGGCGAGCCGGGCGACGGTGTCGCGGTGGTGCACCTCGCGGGAGTACGACCAGGTGAACTCCAGCCGCTTGTCGGTGACCTGGCCGAGCACGTCGATGAGGTGGGGCCGGCGGGCGGCCGGGTCCATGCCGCCGGTCAGCCCTCCGTAGGGGGCCTGCAGCAGGCTGCCGGGGGCGCTCTGCCAGTCCTGCCGGCCCAGGTAGTTGAAGGCGATCTGCGGCGGCTGCGGCAGGTCCGGTGCGGCGCCGCCGTCCTGGGCGCGCAGGTGACGCAGCGCTCCGTGGCCGAGGCCGCCGTGCGGGACCGCCCGCAGGTTCTCCTTGACGGACTTCAGCACGGTCCCGGTGTCCGCGGAACGCGGCACGTCCAGGGCGACGGGGTACATCGCGGTGAACCACCCGACGGTGCGGGAGAGGTCGACCCCGTCGAACAGTTCCTCGCGGCCGTGGCCCTCCAGGGCCACCGTCACCCGGTCGCGTCCGGTCCAGCGGGCCAGGACCCGGCCGAGGGCGCACAGCAGCACGTCGTTGACGCGGGTCCGGTACGCCTCGGGCACCTCCTGGAGCAGGCGGCGGGTGTCCTCGTCGTCCAGGACCGCGGTCAGCGACTCCTCGTGGCCAACGGTGTTCCCGCCGTCCGGGCCGGCCGGCAGGTCGGTCGGCAGCGGCGTCCCCTCGATGCCCTGCCAATAGGGCAGTTCGGCGTCGAAGCCACCGGCCGCGGCGTGCGCGGCCAGGCGCGTCGCCCAGCCGCGGAAGGACGTCGACCGCGGGCCCAGGTCGACCGGCTGCCCCGCGCGCAGCGCCCGGTAGGCGGTGTCCAGGTCCTCCAGGACCACCCGCCAGGACACCGCGTCCACCACCAGGTGGTGGGCGGCGAGCACCAGCACGGGCCGTCCGTCCTCGGGGCGGCACAGCGCGGCGCGCAGCAACGGGCCCTCGCGCAGGTCGAATCCGCGGGCCAGCGCCGCGGCGACCTCCTCCGGCGGGGCGTCGCGCACCTCGAGGTGCGGGGTCGCGCCGGGTGCGGCGGCCCGCTGTCGCATGCCGTGCCCGTCGTCGCCGGGCGCGTAGCGCAGGCGCAGCGCGTCGTGGTGGCCGGTGACCGCCGCGAGCGCGGCGCGCAGCAGTTCGGGGTCGGTGTCGGGGTCGACGTGGTGGGCGACCGACTGGCTGAAGTGCGCCGGGTCGCCGGTGAGGGTGTCGAGCAGCCAGTGCTGCACGGGGGTGAGCGGGGCCTCGCCGGTCGCGTCCTCCTCCTCGACGGTGTCGACGGGGACGGGCGGCTGCTGGGCCACGGTGGCGAGTTCGGCGACGGTCTGGTGGCTGAACAGGTGCCGGGGCGTCAGGTGCAGCCCGGCGCGGCGGGCTGCGGACACGATGCGGATGCCGAGGACGGAGTCGCCGCCGAGGGCGAAGTAGTTGTCGTCGGCGCCGACTTCGGGGACCTGGAGCACCTCGGACCAGATGTCGGCGAGGGTCCGTTCGGCGCCGGGCCGCGGCGGGCGGGAGGCGCCGGCGGCGCCGGACGCGGACCACACCGGGTCGGGCAGGGCCCGCCGGTCCAGCTTGCCGGTGGCGCCCAGCGGCAGCCGGTCCAATGCGGTCACCAATGAGGGGACGAGGTGGCCGGGGAGGGCGCGGGCGAGGAAGTCGCGCAGCTCGGCCGCGTCCAGGGGCCCGGACCCGCGCGGCACGGCGTAGGCGACGAGGCGCCGGTGGCCCTCGTGCTCCACCACCCGCGCGGCCGCCGCGGACACCCGCGGGTGCCGGGTCAGCGCGGCCTCCACCTCGCCGAGTTCGATGCGGAATCCGCGCACCTTGACCTGGTCGTCCGACCGGCCGAGGTAGACCACGTCGCCGGCGGCGGTGCGGCGCACCAGGTCGCCGGTGCGGTACATCCGGCCGCCGGGCGGCCCGTACGGGTCGGCGAGGAAGCGGGAGGCGGTCAGGCCGGGGCGGCCCAGGTAGCCGCGGGCGACGCCGGTCCCGGCGAGGTACAGCTCGCCGGGAGCCCCGAGGGGCACCGGGCGCAGCCGGGCGTCCAGGACGTAGGCACGGGCGCCGCCGACCGGGCGGCCGATGGGCGGGTCGCGGTCGGGGTCGTCGGGGTCGCAGACGAAGGCGGTGGCGTAGACGGTGGCCTCGGTGGGCCCGTAGACGTTCAGCACCCGGCAGCCGGGCGCCGCCGCGCGCACCTGGCGCACGGTCCGCGCGGGCAGCGCCTCACCCGCCAGGACGACGGTGTCCGCGTCGAGGTGGACGGCGTCCTCGGCGAGCAGCCGGCCGAGCGCGGAGGGCACGGCGCTGAGCAGCCCGGCCCGCCACGGGCCGGTCCGCTCGGCGAGGGCGAGCAGGTCGCGGACGAGCTCCACCCGGCCGCCGGTCAGCAGCGGCGAGAAGATCTCGAACACCGACACGTCGAAGTTGAGCGAGGTGGACGCCACCACGTGCGCCAGGCCCCGGCCGGTGAACTCGGCGGCGGCCCAGTCGGTCAGCGCGAGCACCGGGGCGTGGGAGACGACGACGCCCTTGGGCCGGCCCGTCGACCCGGAGGTGTGGATGACGTACGCCGGGTGCTCGGGCAGCAGCGGCGCGTGCCGCTCGCCGTCGGTGACGGGCGCGGGGGACGCGGCGGCCAGGCGCGCCGCGGTCTCCGGGGCGTCGAGGGTGACGCGCGGGAACGGTCCCTCGGGCAGACGCCCGGCGGTGGCGGTGGCGGTCACCACGGCGGCGGGCCGGACGTCCTCGAAGAGGAAGGCGACGCGTTCGGCGGGGTGGCCGGGGTCGACCGGCAGGTAGCCGGCGCCACTCTTGAGCACCGCGAGCAGGGCGACGGCCAGGTCGGCGGTGCGGGGCAGGGCGAGCGCGACGAAGCGTTCGGGTCCCGCGCCGGCCTCGATCAGCAGGCGGGCCAGCCGGTTGGAGCGCTCGTCGAGCTGCCGGTAGGTCAGCTCCTCGTCCCCGGCGACGACGGCCGGGGCGTCGGGGGTCCGCGCGGCCTGCGCGGCGAACGCCGCGGGGAGGGTGTGCGGGCGGGGCGGCGCGCCGACGGCGCCCCCGGGCGAGGCCCCCGCGGAGGGGGCGGGGGCGGAAGCCGTGGCCCCCGGCGCTCCGGCCGCGGTCGCAGCCCCGGCCACAGCCTCAGGCACCGGCACGGCAACCGCCGTCGTAGCCGCCCCCGTCGCAGCCGGGCCCGTCGTCGCTCCCGCGTACCGCTCGAGCAGCGCGCGGCCCTCGGCGGGGGCGAGCAGGGGCAGGTCGTCCAGGCGGCGGGCGGGGTCGGCGGCCATCGCGGTCAGCAGGGTGCGCAGGCTCGCGCCCAGGCTCTCGACGGTGGCCCGGTCGAAGACCGCCGGGTCGTGGTCGAGGGAGACGGCGAGGGTGTCGCCGGGGGCGACGACCACGCTCAGCGGGTAGCTGGTGGGCTCGACGTCGCGTTCCTGGGTGAGGGTCAGACCGAGCCGCCCGAGGGCGTCCTCGTCGAACGGGTAGTTCTCGAAGACGACGATGCTGTCGAAGAGGCCGGTCCCGCCGGGCACCTCGCTCCACGTCTGCAGCTGGGCCAGGGAGACGAACTCGTGCCGCCGGGCCTCCGACTGGGCGGCCTGGAGCTCGCCCAGCCACTCCAGCAGCGGACGCCTGCCGTCGACCGTGACCCGGGTGGGCAGGGTGTTGATGAACAGTCCGACCATGGTGGTGACGCCGGGCAGGTCGGCGGGCCGGCCGGAGACGGTGGTGCCGAACACCACGTCCTCGCCGCCGCCGAAGCGCGACAGCAGCAGCGCCCAGGCGCCCTGGAGCACGGTGTTGAGGGTGAGCCCGGAACGCTGCGCGGTCTCCCGCAGCCGGGCGGAGACCTCGGCGTCGAGCGTGACGCGCACCGTCTCCGCGGAGGAGGCGCGGTGCGCCCCGGCGGAGCGCCGGTCCCGGGGCAGTTCGGTGGGCGCGGTGAAGCCGGCCAGCGTCGCGCGCCAGTGGCGCTCCGCGGCGTCCGTGTCCTGACCGGCCAGCCAGCCCAGGTAGTCGGCGAACGGCGCCCGCCCGGGCACCCGGGGACGGCCGCCCCGGGTGAGGGCCGCGTACCGTTCGCAGACCTCGTCGAAGACCTGGGCGGCGCTCCAGCCGTCGAGCAGCACGTGGTGGAACGTCCACACCACCCGCACCCGGTCGGGCGCGAGGCGGATCAGCGTCAGCCGCATCAGCGGGGCGGCGGCGAGGTCGATGCCGGCCTGCCGGTCCTCGTCGAGGAGCCGGTCGAGGTCGGCCGCGCACTCCGCCTCGTCGCGGCCGGTCCAGTCGTGGTGGGTGACGGGCACGGTGGCGTGGTGCCGGACCACCTGCAGCGGTTCGGTGGTCTCCTGCCACTCCAGGCGGGTGCGCAGCACGGCGTTGGCGTCGGCGGTGCGCTGCCAGGCCTCGGCGAGGGCGTGCGGGTCCCTGACGCCGGCGAGGGTGAACTGCACCTGGTTGACGTAGGTGCGGCTGTCGGGGTCCAGCAGCCCGTGGAAGAGCATGCCGGCCTGCATCGGCGTCAGCGGGTACACGTCGGCGACGGCGCGGCCGTCCCCCACGACCCGGTCCACGGCCGCCTGGTCGAGCCGGGCCAGCGGGAAGTCCGACGGGGTGCGCCCGCCGGCGTCGGGGCGGGCGCAGTGCGCGACGACCGCCTCCAGCGCCCGCACCGTCTCCTCGGCGAGGCGCGTCACCGTCTCCCGCCGGTGCACACCGCGGCTGTGGTGCCAGACGATCTCCAGCTCGCCGTCCTCGCCGACCCGGGCGACGACGTCCAGCAGGTGCGGGCGGTCCGCCTCGGGGGCGTCCGCGCCGTCCAGGCCACCGGGCACGGCGCGCACCAGGGCGCCGCCCTCCGCGCTCCAGTCGAAGCGGCCCAGGTAGTTGAAGCTGATCGCGGGCGCCGGGCCGGAGGGGAGTTCGCGGGTGAGGCGGGTCAGCGCGCCGTGGCCGATGCCGTGGCCGGGTATCGCCCGCAGCTGTTCCTTGACGGCCTTCAGCGCGGCGCCCCAGTCCCCCTGCGGCACCGTCAGGGCCACCGGGTGGACGGAGGTGAACCAGCCGACCGTGCGGGTCAGGTCGACGTCCTCGAAGAGGGCGTCCTCACGGCCGTGGCCCTCCAGGGTGAGGGTCACGGTGTCCCGTCCGGTCCACCCGGCCAGCACCCGGCCCAGGGCGGTGAGCAGGACGTCGTCGACGCGGGTGCGGTAGACGCCCGGCACCTCGCGCAGCAGCGCCTCGGTGCGGGCCCGGTCGAGCCGTACGGTGACGGCTTCGGTGTCGGCGACGGTGTTGCCGCCCTCGGCGTCCACCGGCAGCGGCGCGGCGCAGTGCCGGGCCACCGTCTCCCAGTGCTCGCGTTCCGCGGCGAAGCCGCCCGCCTCGGCGTGCGCGCGCAGCCGGCGGGCCCACTCCCGCACCGAGGTGGTGCGCTCCGGCAGCCGGACCGGGTCGCCGGCGCGGGCCTGGGCGTAGGCGGTCTCCAGGTCCTCCAGGAGGATGCGCCAGGAGACGCCGTCGACCACCAGGTGGTGGACGGCGAGCAGCAGCCGGGGAGCCGGGAGGCCGGTGAACAGGCGGGCGGCGAGCAGCGGTCCGGTCTCCAGCCGGAAGGCGGCGTGCGCCTCGGCGGTCAGCCTGGCCTCCTCCTGGCGCGCGGCCTCCTCGTCCAGGCCGCCCAGGTCGTGCGTGCGCAGCAGCTCCAGCTCCTCGCCGGGCGCGGCGCACCACTGGGTCCAGGAGCCGTCGTCCTGCCGGGTGAAGCGGGCGCGCAGTGCGTCGTGGTGGTCCCACAGAGCCCGCAGCGCCCGGTGCAGGGCGTCCGGGTCGACGTCGGCCGGGGTCTCGACGACCACGCACTGGTCGAAGATCTCGGGGCGGCGCGGCGCAGCGTCGAGGAACCAGTGCTGGACGGGGGTGAGGCCGACCTCGCCGGTGACCGGCGCGGTGCCGGCGACCGTGGTGGCGCCCTGTGCGGCGGTGGCGGTGGCGGCGGCCAGGGCGGCGACGGTGGGGTGCCGGAAGAGGTCGCGCGGGGTGAGCGTCAGCCCGGCGGTGCGGGCCCGGGAGACGACCTGGATGCCGAGGATGGAGTCGCCGCCGAGCATGAAGAAGTTGTCGTCGGCGCCGACGCGTTCGACGCCGAGCAGGTCGGCCCACACTCCGGCCAGGATCCGCTCGGCCCCTTCGCGGGGCTCGCGGTAGGCGTCGCCGGGCGCCGACCAGTCGGGGACGGGCAGCCGGCGGCGGTCCACCTTGCCGTTGGCGGTCAGCGGCAGTTCGGGGACGGTGACGAACGCGGCGGGCAGCATGTAGTCGGGCAGGCTCGCCGAGAGGTGCTCGCGCAGCTCGGCCGCGCCCGGCACGTCCGTCCGCGGGGCGGGCACCAGGTGTGCGGCGAGCCGCTTGGCCCCGGCGTGCTCGTACAGCGACACGACGGCCTCGACGACCGCCGGGTGGGCGGTGAGGCGGGCCTCGATCTCGGCGGGCTCGACGCGGAAGCCGCGGATCTTGATCTGGTCGTCGGCCCGGCCCACGAAGCACAGTTCGCCGTCCGCACCGCGGCGCACGATGTCGCCGGTGCGGTACATCCGGCCGCCGGGCGGGCCGTACGGGTCGGCGAGGTAGCGGGCGGCGGTCGCCCCCGGCCGTCCGGCGTAACCGCGGGCCACTCCCGCGCCGGCGAGGTACAGCTCGCCGGGCGCCCCGGGCGGCTGCGGCTGGAGGGCGTCGTCGAGCACGTAGGCGCGGGTGTCGTCCAGCGGGCGTCCGATGGGCAGCACGGCGGGCAGCCGGTCGGCGGCGGTGAAGGGGCGCCAGGTGGCGAAGGTGGTGGTCTCGGTGGGGCCGTAGACGTCCACGACCGTCAGGCCGGGGCAGGCGTCCAGGACACGCCGCACCACGGCGCCCGGCACCGCCTCGCCGCCGGTCCACACCTGCCGCGCGCCGCGCAGACAGCCGGGGTCCTCCTGGGCGAGCAACCGGAACAGTCCGGCCGTCAGGAACAGGTGACGCACCTCCTGCTCGGTCACCGCGTGGCGCACCACGGCCGTGTCCACCTCGGCGGGCGGCGCGAGCACGGCGGTGCCGCCGCGCAGCAGCGGCACCCACAGCTCGTAGGTGGAGGCGTCGAAGGCCTGCGGCGAGTGGACCAGCACCCTCTCGTGCCCGGCGAAGGCCCGGTCGAGGGCGAGCGCGGCGACGTCCCGCTGCCGCACGGCGATCCCCTTGGGCGTGCCGGTGGAGCCCGAGGTGAACATCAGGTACTGGGCGTTGTCGGGGTGGACCGGCGGCAGCGCGACCGGCGCGGCGGGGTCGCCGGGCGCGTCGCCGCGTGCGTCTCCCGCCACGTCGCGGGCGGGTGTGCCGTCCGCCCGGACGACCCTCCCGTCCGGCAGGACCGCGTGCGCCGTCTCCTCGTTCGCCGCGTCGGTGAGCAGCAGGTCCGCCCCGGCCTCGGCGAGCATCCGCCGCAGCCGTTCGCCCGGCGCCCGGCCGTCCAGCGGGACGTACACGCCACCGGTGCGCACCAGGGCGAGCTGGGCGAGGACCAGCGGCACGGAACGGTCCATCAGCACGCCCACCGGGCGCTCGGCGCGCACGCCGAGCGCGGTGAGGCGGGCGGCCAGCGCGGCCGCCCGCTCGTCGAGCTCCCGGTAGGTGAGTTTGCGCGCCCCGGCCTCCAGCGCCACCGCGTCGGGCGTGCGGCGCGCCTGCGCGGCGAAGAGTTCGGCCGTGGTCGTCGCCGGCGCGCCGGTGGCGGTGTCGTTCCAGGCGTGCAGCATCTGGTGGCGGCGGGCGGGGGTGAGCAGCGGCAGGCGCGCGGGGGCGTCGCCGAGGCCGCCGGCCATGTGGTCGAGGAGGACGAGCAGGGACTCCGTCAGCAGCCCGGCGGTGGCGGCGTCGAAGAGTTCGGGGTCGTAGCCGAGGCCGAGGGACAGCTCGGCCCCCGGCTCGACGACCAGGCTCAGCGGGTAGTTGGTGGTCTCGACGCCCTCGAGCCCGCTCAGCCGCAGTCCGTGGGAGGCGGCCGTGGCGTCGTCCACCGGGTAGTTCTCGAAGACGACGATGCTGTCGAACAGGCCCGCCCGCTCGGGGAGCCGGGTGAGGGCCTTCATCCGGGTCAGCGGGACGAAGTCGAAGCGCCGGTCCTCGCCCTGGTCCTGCTGGAGGCAGTGCAGCCAGTCGGCGGTGGTGCCGGTGCGGGGCACGGTGACCCGGGTGGGCAGGGTCGCGATGAACAGGCCGGTCATGGTCTCGGCGCCGTCCAGCTCCGGCGGGCGGCCGGAGACGGTGGTGCCGAAGACGACCTCGTCGCGGCCCGCGTGGCGGCTCAGCAGGACCGCCCAGGCGCCCTGCACCAGGGTGCCGAGGGTCAGCCCGGCGTCCCTGGCACGGTCCTGCAGCGCGCGGGTCGCGGCGGCCGGCAGCACGGCGCGCACCACCTCGCGGGACTCCGCGCGGTGGCTCTCGCGCGGTTCCCGGTCGTAGGGCAGCGGGGTGGGCTCGGCGAGGCCGTCCAGCCGCTCGCGCCAGTGGCGTTCCGCCTCGTCCCGGTCGCGTCCGGCCAGCCAGGCCACGTAGTCGCGGAACGGCCGTCGGTGGGGCGGCGCGGCGGTGTCCGGCGCGGCGACGCAGGCGAGGACGTCCGCCAGCACGTGGAACAGGCTCCAGCCGTCGAGCACCAGGTGGTGGAAGGACCACACGACGCGCAGGCCGCCGCCGGGGAGCCGGACCAGGGTCAGGCGCTGCAGCGGCGCCCGGGTCAGGTCGATGCCCTTCTCCCGCTCGGAATGCAGCAACTCCCGCAGCCGCGCCTCGCGTTCGCCCTCGTCGAGCGCGCGCCAGTCCAGGTGGGCGACCGGCACGATGGCCTCGCGCCGCACCACCAGCAGGGGTTCGGGCACGTCCTGCCAGACGGCGTGGGCGCGCAGCACCGGGGTGCGGTCGGTGACCCGCTGCCAGGCCGCCGCGAGGGCGGCCGGGTCGCCGACGCCGTCGAGGACGAAGGAGAGCTGGTGGAAGTAGACGCCGCTGTCCTCCTGGGACAGGCCGTGGAAGAGCATGCCCGCCTGGGTGGGCGTGAGGGGGTGGACGTCCTCCACGGCGGCGGGGTCGTCGCCGGTGAGGCGGTCCACGGCCGCCTGGTCGAGCCGGGCGAGCGGGAAGTCGGAGGGGGTGCGGCCGGCGGCGCCGGGACGGGCGGCGTGCCGGGCGAGGTCGGCGAGCGCGTCGGCGTAGCGCTCGGCGAGGCCGGCGACGGTCGCCTCGTCGTGTGTCGCGCGGGAGTGGTGGAAGGTGAACTCCAGCTGGTCGCCGTCGAGTCGCCCGACGACCTCCAGGGGATGCGGGCGGGCGCAGCGCGGGTCGGCGTCCAGGGCGAGCGGGCGGGAGGCGGCGCGGTACAGGCCGTCCGCTGCGCCCGCCGACGCGAACCGGCCGAGGTAGTTGAAGCTGACCTGGGCGGCCGGTCCCTCGGCCAGGGTGGTGGGCGTGGCGAGGTACCGCAGCGCGTCGTGACCGATGCCGTGCCGCGGCACCGCCCGCAGCTGCTCCTTCACCTGCTTGAGCGCCGTGTCCCAGTCCGTGTCCGGCGCGACCGCGAGGGCGACCGGGTGCCGGGTGGTGAACCAGCCGACGGTGCGGCCGGTGTCGACGTCGTCGAACAGTTCCTCCCGGCCGTGTCCCTCGACGTCGACCAGGACCCTCCGGTGGCCGCTCCAGTCGCACAGGGCGCGGCCGAGCGCGGTGAGCAGCGCGTCGTTGGCCTGGGTGCGGTAGGTGTCCTGCAGGGTGCGCAGCAGGGCCGCCGTGACGTCGGGGGCCAGCCGGACGGTGACCTCGCCGGCCGAGCCGTAGGTGTCGGCGCCCTCGCGGTCCGCTGGCAGGGTGGTGCCGGCGTCGGCCGCGGCCCGCTCCCAGTACGCGCGTTCCGCGTCGAAGCCGCCGTCCGCCGTGTACCGGGTCAGGCGTTCCGCCCAGTGGCGCAGCGGCGAGGTCTTCGGCGGGAGGGCGGCCGCGCCGTCCTGGCCGGCGCGCCGGGCCCGGTAGGCGTGGTCGAGGTCCTCGAGGAGGACGCGCCAGGAGACGCCGTCGACCACCAGGTGGTGCACGGCGAGGTGCAGGACGGGCGGGCGGTCCGGGCCCGTCTCGTGCAGCACGGCGCGCAGCAGCGGGCCGTGGGTGAGGTCGAAGGGGCCGTGGTGCGGTGCGTCGGACGCGGGTCCGTGGTGGCGGGCGAGCACCAGGCGGGGCGCGGTCGCGTCGATGTGCCAGCGGACCGCGGCGCCGCCGGCGTCCTGCTCGGGCGTGAAGCGGGAGCGCAGGGCGTCGTGGTGGGCGAGGAGGTCGTTGAGGGCGTCCTCCAGCGCCGACGGGTCGACGTCGTCGCCCACCTCCAGGGAGACGGTCTGGGCGAAGTGGCCCGCCCGCTCGCCCGCGCTGTCGAACAGCCACCGCTGGATGGGCGTCAGCGGGGCGGGTCCGGCGGCGGACACGGTGTCGGGTGCGGCGGGGCGCCTGCTCGCGGCGGCGTCGGCGCGGCGGGCGAGGGCGGCGACGGTCTGGTGGCGGTAGACGTCGCGGGAGGTGACCGCGAGGCCCGCCTGCCGGGCCTCGGCCACGACCTGGATGCTGAGGATGGAGTCGCCGCCGAGGGAGAAGAAGTTGTCGTCCGCGCCGACCCGGGCGACGCCGAGCGCCTTGGCCCAGATGGCGGCGAGGACCCGCTCGGTGCGCGTCCGCGGGGCGACGTGGCGCGCGGTGCGCTGCGCGGGGCCGGGGTCGGGCAGCCGGCCGCGGTCGAGCTTCCCGTTGACGTTCAGCGGCAGCTCGTCCAGCACCATGACCACCGACGGGACCATGTGGTCGGGCAGGGTTCCGCCGAGCGCGCGGCGCACCGCCTCGGGTTCGACGGTGGCGCCGGGCTCGGGCACCACGTAGCCGACCAGCCGGTGGTGGCCGCCGTCGGCCCGGGCCGCGGCGGCGGCCTCGGCGACGCCGGGGCAGCCGCGCAGCGCCTCCTCGACCTCGCCCGGTTCGATGCGGAAGCCGCGGACCTTGACCTGGTCGTCGGTGCGGCCCAGGTATTCCAGTGCGCCTTCGGCGCTCCACCGCACCAGGTCGCCGGTGCGGTACATGCGGCCTCCGGGCGCGCCGAACGGGTCGGCGACGAACCGGGCAGCGGTCAGGCCGGGGCGGCGCAGGTAGCCGCGGGCCAGTCCGTCGCCGCCGAGGTAGAGCTCGCCCGGGACGCCCGCCGGCTGCAGGCGCAGCTTCCGGTCGAGGACGTAGGCGCGGGTGCGGGCGACCGGCCTGCCGATCGGCGGCGGCTGGTCCGGGTCCTCGTCGCCGGCGAACCAGGCGGTCGAGTAGACGGTGGCCTCGGTGGGCCCGTAGAGGTTGGCGACGGCGCAGCCGGGCATGGCCTGACGCAGGTCCCGCACGGTCTGCGCGGGCAGCGCCTCGCCCGCCAGGACGACGGTGTCCGCGCTCACCGCCGGGCCGCCGCCGGCGAGCATCCGCGACAGCACCGAGGGCACGCCGCTCACCAGCCCCGCCCTGCGGGGCTCGGCGGCGTCGGCGAGGGCGGGCAGGTCGGGGACGATCTCCACGGTGCCTCCCGCGATCAGCGGGCACAGCAGCTCGAAGACGGAGACGTCGAAGTTGAGCGAGGTGGAGGCGACGACGTGGTCGAGGCGTCCGGCGAACCGCCGGGCGGCCCAGTCGGCCAGGTGGGCCACGCTGCGGTGGGTGACCACGACGCCCTTGGGGCGGCCGGTGGAGCCGGAGGTGTAGATGACGTACGCGGGGTGCTCCGGATCGCGGGGGTGCGCGGGGAGGTCGTCGCCGGTGGGGTCCTCGCCCCGGTCGGTGTGCCGCGCGTCGTCGTCCTCCGCGGCCAGGACGTCGTCCAGGAGCAGCACCGGGCGGTCCGGCGGCAGGGCGGCCGCGGTGTCGCGGGTCGCCAGGACGAGGGTCGGGTCGGCGTCGGCGAGCATGAGGCGGATGCGTTCGGCCGGGTAGCCGGGGTCGACCGGCAGGTAGGCCGCGCCGGACCCGAGGACGGCCCAGACCGCCGGGAGGAGGTCGGCGGTGCGGGGCAGGCACAGGGCGACCAGCGTCTCCGGCCGCGCGCCGTGCGTCACGAGCCGCCGGGCGAGCCGGGTGGCGCGGCGCTCGACCTCGGCGTAGTCCAGGCGGGTGTCGCCGCACACCACGGCGGTCCGCCCGGGGGTGCGGGCGGCCTGTGCCGCGAACAGCTCCGGCAGGGTGGGTCCGCCGGACGCCCCCTCCTCGTCGGACGGGGCCTCGCCGGCGCCGAGCAGGGTTCCCCGCTCGTCGTCGGTGAGCAGCGGCAGCTGGGCGACGGTGCGGTGCGGCGCGTCGGCCATGCCCTCGAGCAGCCGGTGCAGGTGGCGGCCGAACCGGGCGGCGGTGCTCGCCTCGAACAGGTCGGTGTTGTACTCGACGGTGAGGTCGCAGCCCCCGTCGGAGGTGGGCGTGAACTCCAGGACGAGGTCGAAGCGGGCGGCGGGCCGGGGCAGCGGGTGTTCCTCGACGCGCAGACCCGCCGCGCGGGGCGGGTGCGCGAGCGGCGTCTGCTGGACGACGAGGACCTGCACCAGGGGCGTGCGGCTGGGGTCCCGGCGCGGGGCCAGCTCCTCGACCACCTGGTCGAAGGGCACGTCGGCGTGGGCGAAGGCGTCGAGGACGGTGGTCCGCAGGGACTCCACCAGCCGGTTGACGGTGAGGGTGTCGTCGACCTCGGCGCGCAGCACGACGGTGTTGGCGAAGAAGCCGGTGACCTCCTCCAGGTCCCGCCGCACCCGTCCGTCGGTGACGGTGCCGAAGGCGACGTCGCGCTGCCCTGTGTAGCGGGAGAACAGCACGGCCGCCGCCCCGGCGAACAGGGTGAACAGGGTCGTGCTCCGGTGTCCCGCCAACCGCCGCAGCTGGTCGACGAGTTCGGCGGGGATCCGGTGCCGGTGGGCGGCGCCGGCGGTGGTGCGCACGGGCGGGCGGGGGCGGTCCGTGGGCAGGTCGAGCTGCTGCAGCCCGGCCAGCCGGCTCCGCCAGTAGGCCTGGCCCTCGGCGTCAGCCGGCCCGCGCCCGTGTTCCCAGGCGGCGAAGTCCGGGTACTGCAGGCCGGGTGCGGGCAGGGCGTCGGGTTCGCCGGACGCCTCCGTCCGGTACAGCGCGGTCAGTTCACGGACCAGCACGCCGACCGACCATCCGTCGGTGACGATGTGGTGCTGCGCGAGCAGCAGGACGTGGTCGTCCTCGGCGCGGCGCACCAGCAGGGCCCGGGCCGGCGGGCCGGCCGTCAGGGCGAAGGGGCGGCGCAGTTCCTCGGTGAGCAGACGCTCCGTCTCCTCGTCCCGGCGTCCGGCCGGGGCCGGGGGCAGGTCCTCGACGCGCAGCGGGAGCGCGGTCTCGGGGACGACCCGTTGCGTGACCTGGCCGTCGACCTCGGCGAACACGGTGCGCAGGGAGTCGTGGCGGGCGGCGAGCCGGCCGAGGGCGCGGCGCAGGGCGCCGAGGTCGAGGACGCCGCGCAGCCGCAGCGCGACGCCCGTGTTGTACTCCGCGCCGTCCGGGTCGAGGTCGTACAGGAACCACAGCCGCCGCTGGGCCGCGGACAGCGGGAGGGGCGTCTCGCGCGGGGCGGGCGGGATGGGTTCCGTCGGGACGGCGGCGGACGGGGCGTCGAGGAGCGGGGCGAGCCGGGCGATCGTGCGGGCGGTGAACACGTCGCGCACGGACAGCGCCACGCCCAGCTCGTCTCGGACCCGGGAGAGGGTGCGGGCGGCGAGGACCGAGTCGCCGCCCAGGTCGAAGAAGTCGTCCTCGACGCCCAGGGGTTCGACCCCGAGCACCTCGCTCCAGACGGCGGCCAGCGCGCTCTCGGCCGGTGTGCGGGGCGGGGTGTGCCCGGCGTCGGAGGTATGCGCCGGCGCAGGCAGGGCCCGGTGGTCGATCTTGTTCTGCGGGGTCAGCGGCAGGGCGTCCAGGACGACCACCGCGGAGGGCACGAGGTGCGCAGGGAGCGAGGCGCCCAGCGCGCCGCGCAGCGCTGCCGGGACGGGCGGGCGGCCGCGGTCGGCGGGCGTGACGTAGCCGACCAGCCGTCGTCGGCCCGGTTCGTCCTCGCGCACCACGACCACGGCCTCGCGGACGGCGGCGTCCCGCAGCAGGGCGGCCTCGATCTCGCCCGGCTCGATGCGGAAACCGCGGACCTTCACCTGCCGGTCGGCCCGGCCGAGGAACTCCAGCTCGCCGTCGGCCCGCCACCTCGCCCGGTCGCCGGTGCGGTAGAGCCGGGCCCCCGGAGGTCCCCAGGGGTCGGCGACGAAGCGGGCGGCGGTCAGGCCGGGGCGGCCCAGGTAGCCGCGGGCCACGCCGTCCCCGCCGACGTACAGCTCGCCGTCCGCACCGGGCGGAACCTCACGCATCGCCGGGTCCAGGACGTAGGTGCGCACTCCGAGCAGCGGGGCGCCGATCGTCGGCGAGCCGGTCCCGGCGTCCAGCGGGCCGGTCCAGCTGGCGACGATGGTGGCCTCGGTGGGTCCGTAGGAGTTGATCATCCGCCGCCCGGGCGCCCACCGGTCCACGAGGGCGGCCGGGCACGCCTCGGCCCCGACGATCAGCGTCCGCAGGTGCGGCGCGCCGTCCGGTCCGGGGTCGGGCAGGGTGGCCAGCGCGGCGGGCGGGATGAGCGTGTGGCTGATGCGGAACTCGTCGAGCACGGTGGCCAGTTCGTCCCCCAGCCACGGTCCGCCCGGGGGCACCACCAGGGTCGCCCCGGCGAGGACGGAGACGAACAGCTCGAGAACGGAGGCGTCGAAGCTCGGCGAGGAGAACTGGAGCACCCGGTCGCCGGGGCCCACGGCGTACCGCTCGGCGGCCGCCTCGACGAAGCCGCGGACGCCCCGGTGGGTGACCGTGACGCCCTTCGGCACTCCGGTGGAGCCGGAGGTGTAGATCAGGTAGGCCGCGTGGTCCGCCCCGACGGACACGCCGCCCCGGGGGACCCCGTGGGGGCCCGCCCCGGCAACCGATCCCGCGTCGGCAACCGATCCCGCGTCGGCGCCCGGGTCCTCCCCCGCGCCGGTGTCCGTCTTCGTGCCGAGCGCCTCCCGCACGGCCGCGAGGTCGTCGAGCACGACGGACGGCGCGGCGTCGGCGAGCATCAGGGCGCGCCGCTCCCGCGGATATCCTGGGTCGACGGGCAGGAACGCGGCGCCGGCGAGGGCCGTGGCCAGTTCCGCGGCGATCAGCTCCAGGGACCGCGGCAGGACCAGCGCCACCGTGCGCTCCGGTCCGGCTCCGCGCCGCACGAGGTCGCCCGCCAGGCGCCGGGCCCGTGCCTCGAGCTCACGGTAGGACCAGGTGCGCCGGCCGTCGGTGAGGGCGGGGGCCTCCGGCGTGCGCGTCGCCCACGCGGTGAACAGCTCACCGATCGAGGTCTCCGGCGTCCCGGGCCGCGGGGCCGGGGTGGTGCTCCCGGCCGGCGAGGAGGACGGCGCGGGGGTCGGCAGGTCGTGCGGAACCGTCATGAGTGCAGTCCTTCGGAGCGGAACGGAACGGCACGCCGCGTCGCCCGGCCCGGGCCTGGTCGGCGGCCGGGGCACGGCGGGGCGACGCGGCGGGGCCGCGTTCGGATGTGGGGAAGTGCTGCGGTGCGGGAGGGAGTTACCGCGGCGACGGCGGGACGCTCCGGTACCCGGGGGTGCGGGCGGGCCTCGGGGAGGGGCCCGCCGCGGCCTCGGCCCACACGGAGGGGGCCGGGACGGGCACGAGGCCGCGCAGGTGCGGACCGGCCGGCACCCGGCCGGGCTTGGCCGCCGCACCGGGGTGACGCGGGGCGTGGACGCCCGGACCCCTGAGGTCCACCGGGCGGGCGTCCGGCTCGGCGCCCTTCACCCTGCGGGCCGCGCGCCCGGAGACCTGCACCCGGTCGACGGCCCCCGTCGAGGGATCGCGGTGGAAGTGCCCGCCGGGCTCACGGCGGCCGCTCACCGGGTCGGCCAGGTCGAACTCGAGGTCCGAGTGGCACACCAGCGGCAGCGGGACGTCGCCGTCGACGGAGAGGAACGGCCGCCCGGAGGCGTCGAGACCCACCCGGTACTCGACCGTGCCGTTGCGGTAGACGCCCGCGCAGCCGGCCGGCAGCGGGGCGGGGCTCCGGCCGTGACCGGGGCGGGTCGCTGCGGGCGCCACCAGGCCGGTGAGCGGCCCCAGTTCGCCAGCGAGCTCACGCCACAGGGCGGTCGCGGAACTCGCGTTGCCGGTGAAGGCGACGACGACACCGGAGAGGGGATCGACGCGCAGGTGGCAGGAGGTTCCCTGGGCGTTGCCGTCGTGACCGCACCACCAGCGGTCCTCGCCCCGGAAGAGGGCCGCGCCGGCTCCCCAGCCGTCGGCCAGTGCGCCTGGGCGCGCGCCGGGGGCCGGGCGGCGCATCGACTCCGCCGCGCCGGGCGGCAGTGCGGTGGAGTGGCCGGCGAGCGCCCGGCCGAGGGCCAGCAGGTCCCCCGCGCCGGCCAGCAGGGCGCCGGCCGGGGCCTCGACGGGGGCGAGGTTCTGCCCGACGGGCACCAGGCGGCCCGAGGCGGTGTTGCGGGCGTGACCGGCGGCGACGGGCCGGTCGGACGGGGGGTCCTGGAGGAGGGGCGGGCGTATGCCCAGCGGCTCGAACAGCAGGGCCCGTACCGCCTCCCGCCAGGTCATGCCGGTGACCTCCTCGACCAGACGGCCGGCGGCCACGTAGCCGGCGTTGGAGTAGGAGAAGCCGCTGCCCGGCACGAACAGCAGGTCGCGCGGGGAGCAGACCGAGGCCAGGAGCCGCGGCGCGGTGAGCCCGGCGGCGGTGTCCGAGTCGGGCCCGGTCGGCAGCCCGGAGGTGTGGCTGAGCAGGTGACGCACGGTCACCTCGGGTATCGCCCGTAGTTCGGGCAGCGTCGCGGCGGCCGGCTCGTCGAGGTCGATGTCGCCGTCGTCGGCGAGCACCGCCACGGCGGCCGCCGTGCAGAGTTTGGTCACCGAACCGGTCGGCACGACCGTGTCGGGAGTGAAGGGGGCGCCGGTGGCGGCGTCGGCGGTGCCGGTGTGGACGCCGATCACCTCGGCGCCGGTGTGGACGGCGAGCTGGGCGCCGGGCACTCCGTACGCGCGGGCCAGTTCGTCGAGGCGGTTCTGAAGCGTGCTGCGGCCGAGGGAGGGGCGCCCCTCGGCTACGTGTGTAGGGGGCACGTGCGGCATGGAGCGGGGCCTCCTGGGAAGTCGTGCTCTGTTGATGACGCACCGGCCGGAACGGGGACGGATCCGGACGGGTGGGGACGTGCGCCGCACGTTCGCGACGTTGTGCGCGAAGCCGGCCCGGGGAGGCCGGCCTCCAAGGCCGAGTCAGAGATTAAGCACAACTCACGCTTTGTGTCTGCTAACTAGTGATTCCGGACCATACACATCCAGACAGTGACTATGGTGTGTAAATCAGTCCATGATTTGACCGTAAGTAATCTTCTATGCACGAGTTCGCCGCCGCCCCGTGATTCCCGTCCGGCTCCGGCGGCGCGCGCCCCAGGGCCTCGACCTCCGCACCCGAGACGTGTCAAGGACCCCTGAGCAGCCAGGAGTCGCCGGCCGCGACTCACCGGCCGACGACGGACCGCGGGCCATCATTGACCGGAACCTGACAGAAGAGGGCAGAACGCATATGCCGCCGCGGAGTGCCATGACCGGACACCTTCGCCGACGGCGACCGAACAATGACCTTGCCCCCCAC
The DNA here is from genome assembly GCF_042792855.1 of Streptomyces sp. NPDC056600. NCBI lineage: Bacteria > Bacillati > Actinomycetota > Actinomycetes > Kitasatosporales > Streptomycetaceae > Streptomyces > Streptomyces sp. NPDC056600. The sequence goes on along the minus strand of NZ_JBHTVQ010000027.1, from coordinate 39,038 downwards.
ACCGCCGCGGGCGCGAAGCGGGACGAGTGCCGCCGAACCCCTGGCGGAGACGGGTTTAGGTTAGGCTAACCTAAGGGCGTGAGAGCCGAAGAGACCTCCCAGGTCAGACCCATGCGTGGGCACCGACTCACGGCGACCGAGGTCACCGTGGCGTACGACGGCACCCCTGTCGTCCACCAGGCCGACGTGACCCTGCGGCCGGGCGAGGTGACCGTCCTGGCCGGCCCCAACGGCAGCGGCAAGTCCACGCTGTTGCGCGCCATGGCCCGTCTTCAGCGGCCGGATGGCGGCAGCCTCACCCTCGCCGACGAGCACGCCGACGGGGAGCGGGAGACCGACGCGCTCGCCCTGACGGCCCGTGAGTTCTCCCGCCGGGTCGCCCTGCTGACGCAGGCGCGCCCCACCCCCTCCGGTCTCACCGTGCGCGACGTGGTCGAGTTCGGCCGCTACCCGTACCGGGGCCGCTGGGGCAGGGCCGACCCGGGCGGCGCCGCCGCCGTCGACCGGGCCCTGGCCCTCACCGGGACCACCGGCCTCGCGGACCGCGGCGCCGAGCACCTCTCCGGCGGCCAGCTCCAGCGCGTCTGGCTGGCCGGCTGCCTGGCACAGGAGACCGGCGTGCTGCTGCTCGACGAGCCCACCACCTACCTGGACCTTCGCTATCAGGTCGAACTCCTCGACCTGATCCGCGACCTGGCGGACGACCACGGCATCGCCGTCGGGGTCGTCCTCCACGACCTCGACCAGACGGCCGCCGTCGCCGACCGGGTCGTGCTCCTGCACGACGGCCGGGTCGTCGCGGACGGCACGCCGGCCGAGGTCCTCACCCCCGAGCGGCTGACCGCGACCTACGGCATCCGCATCGAGGTCGACACCGATCCCCTCACCGGCCACCTGCGCACCCGCGCGGTGGGCCGGCACCACACCCGCACCACGCCCGAAAGGCTCCTCCCCTCCTCATGAAGCGTCACTTCCTCGTCGCGGCCACGGCCGCCGTCGCCGCCCTCGCGCTGAGCGCCTGCGGCACCACCGAGCCCGCCGCCGACGCCAAGGGCGCCCAGGACGACAAGAAGGCGAAGGCCGTCACCCTCACCGACGCCTCCGGCGCCCAGGTGAAGCTCGACGGTCCGGCGACCAAGGTCGTCGGCACCGAGTGGAACGTCGTGGAGAGCCTGCTCTCGCTCGGCGTCCAGCCGGCCGGCGTCGCCGACGTCAAGGGCTACCAGCTGTGGAACACCGCCGTCCCGCTCGAGGGCGGGCCCAAGGACATCGGCACCCGCGGCGAGCCCAGCATGGACACCGTCGCCGCGCTGGCGCCCGACCTGATCGTCGCCACCACCGACCTTCCGGAGGCCGCCGTCAAGCAGCTGCGCGACGTCGCCCCGGTCCTCCAGGTCCGCTCGGCCGACGGCGCCGGCCAGATCGACCAGATGCTGGAGAACGTCGACCTCATCGCCAAGGCCACCGGCACCGAGGACAAGGCCGGGAAGCTGCGCGAGCGGTTCGACGCCAAGCTCGCCGAGGGGAGGAAGGCGCTGGACGAGGCCGGCCTGGCCGGCGAGGGCATAGCCTTCGCCGACGGCTACGTGACGTCCAACCAGGTGTCGGTCCGCCCCTACACGGCCACCTCCCTCATCGGCGAGGTCAACACCGAGCTGGGGCTGAAGAACACCTGGAAGATGAAGGGCGACGAGTCCTACGGCCTGGCCTCCACCGACGTCGAGGGTCTCACCAAGCTCCCGAAGGACACCCGCTTCGCCTACATCGGCAGCGACGGCGACGAGAACAGCACGCCGTTCGCCGCGGGCGGCGTCCTCAAGGACAACGCCGTGTGGAAGTCGCTCCCGTTCGTCGAGTCGGGTGAGGTGCACCGTCTCGACGACGGCATCTGGATGTTCGGCGGCCCCGGCTCGATGGAGGCGTACGTCGACGCCCTCGTCGAGGCGCTGACGAAGAAGTAACGCCATGGCCGTCACCGCACCCAGAACAGCCACCCCGGCCGCGGCCGCGGTGACGGCCGCACTGGCCCTGCTGGTCGCCGTCCTCGCGGCGGTCGACGTCACCCAGGGCACCGCCACGGCGGGCGCACCCGAGCTGTGGAAGGCGCTCACCGGCGTCGCCGACCCCGGCGACGCCTCCGTGGTGATCGCCTCGCGTCTGCCGCGCATGGCGGCCGGCCTGCTGGTCGGCGCCGTTCTCGGCATGGCCGGTGTCGCCCTGCAGGCCGTCAGCCGCAACGTGCTGGCCTCCCCGGACACCCTGGCCGTCAACGCCGGCTCCTACCTGGCCCTCGGCGTGGCCGCCGTCACCGGGGTCTCCCTGCCCCTGCTGGCGTCCTCCGGAATCGCCTTCGCCGGGGGTCTCGCCGCGGCGGCGGTGGTGCTGTCGCTGTCGGGGCTCGGCGCGGGCACCGTCCGCCTGGTCCTCGCCGGCAGCGCCCTGACGCTGGGCCTGACGGCCGTCACCCAGGGCCTGTTGCTCCTCTTCCCCGAGCAGACCGAGGGCCTGTACGCCTGGAACCAGGGCTCCATCGCCCAGAACGGCTTCGACGGCGTCCTGCAGATGCTGCCGATCGCCGTGGCCGGTCTCGTCGGACTGCTGCTGACGGCGCGGCGCGTGGACGCGCTGGCGCTCGGCGACGACGCCGCCCGCGGACTCGGCGTCGACGTCCGCGCCACCCGGGTCGCCGTGGTGGTGCTGGCCTCCCTGCTGTCCGCGGCCGCCGTCACCCTCGCCGGACCGATCGGCTTCGTCGGCCTCTGCGCCCCGGCACTGGTGCGCCAACTGGCCCGCCGGGTCCGCGGCTTCACCCGGCTGCGCGGGGCGGTGCCGCTCGCCGGACTCGCCGGCGCCGCGCTGGTCCTCGGCTCCGACGTGGTGCTGCGCGCCCTGGTCCCCGACGACCTCTCGGTCGCGGTGCCGACCGGGGTGGTCACCAGCCTCGTCGGCGCGGTCTTCCTGGTGGTGACCGCGACCCGGCTGCGGGAGGGCGCCGGGTCCGCCGCGCCGGACCGTCTGCGACTGCGCAGCCGCCGGGTCTTCGCCACGGTGCTGTCCGCGCTGGTGGTGCTGCTGGTGGCGGTGGTCGTCGCGGCCGTGCTGCTGGGCGACGCCAAGCTGCTGCTCGGCGATGTCGCCAACTGGGCCCAGGGCAGGTCCGGCCGGGCCGTCACCTTCGTCCTCGACACCCGCGTCCCGCGGGTGGGCGCGGCGCTGCTGGCGGGCGCGGCCCTGGCGCTGGCGGGCACGCTGGTGCAGGCCGTCACCCGCAATCCGCTCGCCGAGCCCGCGGTGCTGGGCGTCTCGAACGGCGCCGCGCTGGGTGCGGTGCTGCTGGTGACCTCGGTCCCGCTCGCCGGCTCCTGGGGCGTGGCGGGCGCCGCGTTCGCGGGAGCGGCGGTGTCGTCGGTGGTGGTCTTCGGGCTCGCCGCGCAGGGCGGCTTCCGTCAGAACCGGCTGGTCCTGGTCGGCATGGGCGTCGCCACCGCGGCGACGGCGCTGATCAGCCTGGTCATCGTGCTCACCGACCCGTACAACGCCACCAAGGCGCTGACCTGGCTCTCCGGTTCCACCTACGGGCGCACCTTCCCTGACCTGCTGCCGCTGGCCCTCGTGCTGGTCCTCGGCGTCGGCGTGGCGGCCGCCCGGCGCGCGGAGCTCGACCTGATCTCCCTGGACGAGGACACGCCCAGGCTGCTGGGCATCGGCCTGTCCCGTGAACGCCTCGCGCTGCTGGTGCTGAGCGTGCTGCTCAGCGCCACGGCGGTGGCGGCGGCGGGCACCATCGGCTTCGTCGGCCTGGTCGCCCCGCACGCCGCCCGGGCCCTGGTCGGCCGCCGCCACGTGCGGGTGGTGCCGGTCGCCGTCCTGCTCGGCGCGGTGCTGGTCTGCGCCGCCGACCTCCTCGGCCGCACGGTCATCGCCCCGGCGCAGCTGGGGGCGGGCCTGATGACCGCGCTGATCGGCACGCCGTACTTCCTCTGGCTCCTGGTGCGGAGCCGCGGAGCCCGCTGACTCCTCCCGGAGCCGCGGAGCCCGCTGATTCCCCCGCTCCGTTCCCCCGTTTCCCCCGCTTCCCGCGCTTCGGCCGCCCGGTGACGCCACCGGGCGGCCGTACGCCGTCCGGGCCAGGACCTCAGCCGGCCGAGGACGCCGCGCTAACCCTCCCGGCCGGCCCCGGCCCCTCCGCTCGCCCCGGCCTGCCGGGCCCCCGCGGCGGCGGACCGTGGGCGGCTGACGGGGGCGAGGAGCATGCCGGCGATGGCGTCGGAGAGGAAGTCGCCGACGCCGGGCCAGTCGGGCTCCTCGCCGTCCCGCTCCGCCTTCTCCTCGATCTCCGCGCAGGCGGAGTTGACGAGGTGGGCCATCAGCATCGTCCTGCCACGCACCACGGCCGGGTCCAGATGACTGAGCCGGGCGCCCACCGACTGCCCGATCCGGGCAGTGGTCGGCGCGACCTCGGAGGTCCGGCGCATCAGCCGCGAGACCGACGGATCGTGCAGCGCCAGGCTGAAGAAGCGGGCCCGCCAGGTCGGCCGCGGCAGTTCCGCCATCACCTCGGTGACCGGGACCACCAGCGCGCGGACGTCGTCCAGCAGCGAGGCAGAGCCCTCGTCGAACATGACCCGGCTGCGCTCCTCGATCTCGGCCAGGTGCCGGTCCACCAGCGCGCGCAGCAGGCCCTCACGGCCGCCGAAGTGGTATCCCACGGCCGAGTGGTTGCTGTTGCCCGCCGCCTCCGCCACCTTCCGGTCGGAGACCTGGGCGATGCCCTGCTGGGCGAAGAGCCGCTCGGCGGCGTCGAGCAGGGCGCTGCGCGCCCTCTCCGATCTGGCCATGGACGGCTCCTGGGCTGGGTGTGAGATGTGCGACGTTCAGCGCCAAGTTAACCCACCCGCACCCTGCCCGGCAGATAAGTCACCTGACTTGATTTACGCTGGACGCCTCGCGAATAAGTCGCATGACTTAGTTCGACGTGCCGCACGGAGGAGCACCCCACCCTTGGACACCACCACCGCACCCCCCACGGCCCCGGAAGCGTCCGGCGCCGCCGGACAGCCCGCCGGGCGTCCGCCGGAGGACCGCAGAACCCGGATCGGGCGCTACGTCGCCCTGTTCGTGATGCCGTTCCTGATGGTCACGATGATGTACGCGAGCTACGTCGGGACCATGCACGAGCCGACGCCCGACCACGTGCCGGTCGCGGTCGTCGGCTCCGGACCGGCCGCCGAGGCGGTCGTCGCCGCCCTGGACGACGCTCCGGGCGGCGCCGTCGACGCCCGCCTGGTCGGCAAGGCCGAGGAGACGGTCGGCCTGCTGCGGGACCAGGAGGTCGCCGGCGTCCTGGAGATGCCCGCCGGGTCCGGTGAGGGCGGCAAGGCGGTCGTCACCACGGTGTCGGCGGGCGGCGCCTCCCAGGCGAGCACCGTCAAGCAGCTCCTCGCCCCGGTCACCGTGGAGCAGGGCTGGGACGTCGAGACGAGGGACGCCGCCCCCCTGCCCGACGGCGACATGGCGGGCATCGCCGTGCTGTTCGCCGCGATGGGCATGATGCTGGCCGGTTACGTGCCGCTGAGCGTCCTGACCATGTCGATGCCCTACCTGCTGTCGGTGCGGCGCTTCCTGCCGCTGGTGGCCGGCTGGTCGTTCCTGACCAGCAACGTCATCTGGCTGATCCTGGGTCCGCTGGTGGGCGCCGTCGACGGTCACTACCTGCAGTTCGTGGGCGTCGGCATGCTGGCCACCATGGCGGTGGGCTGCACCCAGATGCTGTTCACCAAGCTCGTCGGACCGCTGGCGGTGCTGTTCGGCATGCTGCTGTGGGTGTGCTTCGGCATGCCCTCGTCCAACCTGGCGCTGTCGGTGCACACGATGCCGGGCTTCTTCCAGTGGCTGCACGGCGTGCTGCCGCTCCCGGCGGCCGGCGAGTCGCTGCGCGCCCTCCTCTACTTCGACGGCCGGGGCGTGGGCGGCCACCTGGTCACCCTGGGCGTCTGGCTGGTGGCCGCGCTGGCGCTCGCCCTGCTCAAGGAGCGCAAGGGCCACTTCATCCCCGCCGCTCCCCCGGTCACCGACGGCAGCACCCCGCTGCCCGCGCTCGCCGGCGGGCCCGTCCGCCCGCTGTGGATGCGCCGCTTCGCCGCGATCGCGTTCCCGCTGTCGATCCTGGTGATGGTGGTCGGCCTGATGGGCGCCTCCATGCACAAGCCGCAGATCCACGACATGCCGGTGGCCGTGATCGGCGCGAGCACCCAGCAGGCCGAGCAGGTGACGGCCGCTCTCGAGCCGAAGCTCGGCGGGATGCTGGAGCTGTCCACCGGCGACTCGGTCGACGAGGCACGGGAGTCGATCCTCGACCAGGAGATCGTCGGCGCCTACGTCCTGCCCACCGAGCGCGGCGGCCCGGCCACCCTGCTGACCTCCTCGGCCGCGGGCAACAGCCAGCACATGGCGCTGGGCCAGATGTTCCAGCAGATCGCCGCCGCGTCGAAGACGCCGCTGAAGACCGAGGACGTCAAGCCGCTGACCGGGCACGACACCATGGGCAGCAACAGCATGTACGTCGGCATGGCGTGGATCATGGCCGGGTTCCTGCTGATGGCCGTGCTGCGCGGGGGCGCCCCGGAGCTGACCCGGACCCGGCGGATCCTGCCGTTCCAGGCCGGCTGGGCGATCGGCGTCTCGGCCTGGCTGTGGCTGCTCTTCGACGTCATGATCGGCGCGATCGACGTCCCGGCCTGGGAGTTCGTCGCCTACGGGGCCCTGTCCGTGTTCTGCGTGTCGCTGGCCACGGCGGTGTTCACCCGCACGGTGGGCCTCGCGGCCATCGTGCCGGTGATGGTCGTCATGATGCTGGCGGGCGTTCCCGCCTCCGGCGGCGGCATGTCGATCTACATGGTCCCCGAGATCTTCGGCCACCTGAAGGACGTCCTGCCGCTGCCGGCCACGGTGGACATCGCGCGCAGCATGGTCTACTTCGACGGCCACGGCATCGGGCGGAACCTGCTGACCATCGGCGTCTGGGGCGCCGCGGGTCTGGTGCTCAACCTCCTGGTCGACCTGTGGCTGAAGCGGCGCGAGCGGCGTGCCGCCCCGGCCGCCGGAGACGGTGCGCCCGCGGCCGGCGCGGCCGGTGCCGTCGAGGGCGGTGCCGGCGAGGGCGACGGTCAGGGTGGCGCGACGGGTCCTGACGCGGGGACCGGGGCCCGGGACGGCCGGGAGACCGGCGGCGGAACCGGCGGCGGTCTCCCGGAGCCGGAGTCCGCGGTGGCCCACTGACGGGCAGGGGCACGAAGCGGTGAGGGGCGGTCCGGATTTCCGGACCGCCCCTCACCCGTGGAACGGCTGGAACGGCGCGGGCCGTCAGCCGCCCGGGGTGAGGCGACCGGAGCGCAGCGCGGCGACGACGCCGCCGTCGACCAGCAGGTCGTTGCCCGTGATGAAGGTGGCCTCGGGACCCAGCAGGAAGGCCGCGGCGGCCGCGATGTCGTCCGGGGTGCCCACCCTGCCGGTGCCGGACGCCTCCACCATGGCCCGCATCTGCGCACCGCTGTCCCCGGCGAGCTCCTGCCGGCCCATCGGCGTGGAGATGACGCCGGGGCTGACGGAGTTCACCCGCGCCCCGCGCCTGCCCCAGTCGCGGGACGCGGCCTGCACGCGGAGCCGGTTGGCGTACTTGGCGAGCGGATAGGCGCCCTGCGCACCGAGCCGGTCGGCGTCGAGGAAGGGCAGGGCCAGCAGGTCGTCGGCCGGGGTGTGGGCCAGGGCCTGCTCCAGGTCGGCGCCGAGCGCGCCGGGCGGCACCATGTACCCGGCCATGCTGGCGATCATCACACCCGCGCCGCCGGGGGCGATCACCCGGCCGAACTCCTCGAGGACCAGGGCGGTGCCCAGCAGGTCAACGGCGAGGATCGCCTTCGCCGGCGCCTGCACCGGGGAGAGTCCCGCCGTGTGGACGACCTGGGTGACCGGCCCGAGTTCCGCGGCGGCGTCCGCCAGGGCGGCGACCGAGGCGTGCGAGGAGACGTCGACCGCCCGGGTGACCACCGAGTGGCCCTGTCCGCGCAGTTCGTCCGCCACGGATTCGAGGAGCTTCTCGTCGAAGTCAGCGAGAAGCAGGTTGCTGCCGGCTCCCTGACGACGGGCGACGGCCTGGCCCATCCCGCCGACGCCGATGACGACGATCACGTTGGTGCTGTTCATGAGCATCCCTTCATTACGTTACTTGTCGTACCGTAAATCATTTCCCGCGGATCTAGAATGGGCCGTATGGCATCGGTGCGGCGACGGGGCAGGCCCCGCGACACGGGGACGGACGAGGCGATCCTGGACGCCGCGGAGGGCCTGCTCCTGCGCGACGGGTACGCGGGGCTGTCGATGGAGAAGGTCGCGGCGGAGGCCGGCGTCGGCAAACCCACCGTGTACCGCCGCTGGCCGTCCAAGGCGGCGCTGGTCGGCGACGTCACGCGCCGCGCCGCCCTCGCGGCGGCGCCCGGGACCGACCTGCTGGCGCCGCCGCCCGGGGAGGCCGTGGAATCCCTGGTCGCCTGGTTCAGGGCGCACGCGCGGACGGTCGCCGACCCGCGCAACGGGGCCCTGGTGCTCGCGCTGACGGCGGCGGCGGCGGAGAGCCCGCAGGACGCGGAGAGCCTGTATCTCGGCAGCACCCGTGACCAGCACGGCGCCCTGGCCGCCCTGCTGCGTTCGGGGGTCGCGGCCGGCGAACTGCGGGCCGACACCGACGTCGACGCGGTCGTGGGCGCGCTCATCGGTTCGAGCCTCTACCTCCTGCTCACCGGCAGGCCCGACGAGGCCCCCGACCGGGCCGAGGGACTCGTCCGCGCTCTCCTGGACGGAGTCCGCACCCCGGAGACGCCGGACGCCGCGGTGCCCCACCAGCGCGGCTGAGCGACCCCAGCCCTCTCACGGACCCAGCCCCTTCGCGGGCCACCGGAACCCATCGCGGGCCGAGCCGCGCCCTGGCCGGGGAGCCGCAGCCGCCCGGTGGAGCCGTCGCCGCCGGGGGTCGCAGTCCGCCGGGCCCGTCGGCCGCCCCCGGAAAAGCCAAGGGGGCCGGACGGGGTGCCTCTCCGCTCAAGAGGCGCCCTGTCCGGCCCCGGCTCGCGTGCCACGCCGTCCCCACGTGCGGCACGCTCAGACCTTCCGCCTCATCCCACGGGCGGCCGGTCTGGGTCTTCAGTCGAGCCCGAGAGCGGGCAGTACGGCCGACTTCACGAACCGGGTCATGTGGTCCGGGTCCGCGTACCGGCCGGTCAGGACCGGCCTGATCCGCATCACACCGAACAGCATGTCCGGCACGAACGGCAGCGCCGGATGGTCGACGGCGACGTCGCCCCGCTCGATCCCCCTGCGCAGGATCGCCGCCAGCGCGACGAGCTCCGGGTCGACCAGCGCCTCCCGCAACGCGCACCGCAGGTCGGCGTCCTCCGTGATGGCGTGCGCCAGCGCCTGGAACAACCGGGTGTCCCGGTCCGACACCGCCCCGAGGCAGCGGGCGACCTCCGTCAGGTCACGGGCGAGCGAGCCGGTGTCGATGTCGGCGAACCCGCCCCGCCGGTTGGCGCGCAGCGCTGCGGCGACGAACTGGGGCTTGGTCTTCCACTGACGGTACAACGTGGACTTGCTGCACCGCGTGACGGCCGCGACGCCGTCCATGGTCACGGCCTCGTAGCCGCTCTCACGGATCAGCTCCAGCACGGCGTCGAAGAACTCCCGCTCACGCTCCGGTGTGATCTTCGAGCGACGCGACGCGGATTCCGGCCGGGCCCCACCCTCCGCCTGCACCGTCATGACCGTTCCCCTTCCTCCGCCGCCACCCGGCCCACTCTCGGCCGTCCCTGCTCCTCACCCTATCCGCACCGACACCCGGCCGTATCGATACCAACCAGTACCGGTACTCTACCGTACCGATACTGAACCGTTTCGATGATCGCGGCGGCCGGCCGCGCCGGCGTCACCCGCGACGTCCGTCCGCACGAAGGGCTGGAGATGAGAGCCCGTCCCGCACCCACCGAGCGCAGACCCGCGCCCGGGATCCACGCGCGGCTGCGGGCCGGCCGGTGAACGCCACCGCGCTCGCCGTCGCCCTGTCCCTCGCCTCGGCGGTGGCCTACGCCTCTGCCGCCGTGGCGCAGGAGCGCATCGTCGCGCGGGCCCGCCCCGGCGCCCCGCTGCTTGCCCTCCTGGGCACGGGCGTCTGGTGGGCCTCGACCGGTCTGAACCTCACGGGCTCCTTGCTGCACGTCGTCGCCCTGCGCTACGGACCGCTGACCGTGGTGCAGCCGCTGGGCGCGCTCACCCTCGTCGTCGCGGTGCCGTTGGGTGCCCGGGCGGCGCGGCGCCGGGTGGGTGAGACCGAGTGGCGGGGTACCGCACTGACCCTGCTGGGCCTGGCCGCGCTGCTGCTCACCGTGTCCGGCCCGGTCCGGGAGAGGGCGTTGTCACCGGGTTCCGCGCTCGCGGTGGCCGGCGGCGCGGTGGTGGTGCTGGCGGCGCTGTGCCGGCCTGCCGACGCCTCGGGCCTTCGCCGTGCCGCCGCGTCCGGGGTGGCCTCCGGGGTGGGGTCGGCGCTGACCCAGACCATGACGGTCACCCTGACGCGTCATGGCGGTCCGGCCGCCGTGGCGTGGGGGCAGACGGCGCTGCTGGGCGTTCTGGTCGCCGGGTTCGCGGTCGGCGGGCTGCTGCTGGCGCAGTCGGCCTATCGCGGTGGCCTCGGCGCCCCGCTGGCCACCTCCACCCTGGCCAACCCGGTGGCCGCGGCCTGCATCGGCCTGTGCCTGCTCGGTGAAGGCTTCCAGGGCGGGACCCTCGGCGTCCTGCTGGCCGGGGGCGGGGCGCTCGTCGCCGCACGCGGGGTGGTGCTGCTCACCCGGGGCGCTCCCCGGCCCGCGCCGTCCGGCTCCACCGTGGCGGAGGCCATGGCCTAGCTCCCGGGGCAGACTCGGTGGATCGGTACTGACAGAGCCTCAGTGCAGGCAGAGGCAGAAGGGGTGGCCGGCCGGGTCGGCGTAGACCCGCCAGTTGGCGCCGGGGCGGATCTGGTCGGTCCGCTCCAGCACCGTCGCCCCCAGGGCGAGAGCCCGCTTCTCCTCTCCGTCGAGGTCGTCGACGTCGAAGTCCAGGTGGAGCTGCTGCGGGCGGTCCTGGCCCGGCCAGGCGGGCGGCCGGTACCCCTCGGCCCGCTGACAGGCCAGCGGGACACCTTCGAAGCCGTGCACCTCGATCCAGTCGGCGTCCTCGGAGTCCGTGACGACACGGCCCCCGAGCAGTTCCGCGTAGAACGCGGCGAGCCGGACCGGGTCGTCGCAGTCCAGCGCGATTGCCTGCATCTTCCGGATCATCCGCCGCACCCCTCGCAGTCCGCGGCCGCCCCGGCGGCTTCCGCACCAAGGACGTACCCCTCGCCGCGACCGGCATGCGGGACCACGGGACCCGGCGCCCGGGCGCCGGGGCGCCGGACACCGGGTCCGTGTGGGGGGACCTCCGCCGTCAGGCGCCCGTCGTACCGGCGCAGGCCGGTGCCGGAAGACCGTCGGCGGAGCCGTTCGCGGTGTAGCCGAAGGTCACTGTGCCACCGGCGGCCAACGAGCCGTTCCACTGCGTGTTGCGCACGGTGGCGCGGCCACCGCTGGTCGTCAGCGTGCCGTTCCACACGTTGGTGACGGTCCGGTTGCCGAGGTCCCAGCTCGCCGCCCAGCCGGTCAGCGCGACGGTGCCGGTGTTCTTGACCGTCACGTCGGCCTGGTAGCCGCCGGACCAGGTGCTGGTGATCTTGGCCGTCGCCGTGCAGGAACCGGCGCCCGGAGTGGGGGTGGGGGTCGGCGTGGGCGTCGGTGTGGGCGTCGGGTCGGTGCCGGTGGTGTAGGTCAGCCCGTGCCCGAAGGGGAACAGGGCGTCCTTGCCGTCACCCTGGTTGATCGGCTGCTGGGAGACGCTGCGCATCCAGGTCATCGGCAGCTTGCCGGTCGGCTTGTAGTCGCCGAACAGGACGTCGGCGACGCCGCCGCCCTCGGTGCCCGGCAGCCAGGCGGCGACCAGGGCCTTCCAGTCGGGCAGTTGCGCGGCGATGTCGAGCGGTCGCCCGGAGACCAGCACGACCACCACCGGCACCCCGCTCGCCTTCAGCTTCGCCAGCGTCTGGAGGTCCTCCTGGTCGAGGCCCATCGCGCCGGTCCGGTCACCCTTGCCCTCGGCGTACGGGGTCTCGCCGACCACGGCGACGGCGGCGGTGTAGCTGCTGTCGATGCCGTTGCCGTACCGCTCGTAGGTCACCCGCGAGGAGTCCGTGGCGGCGGCCTTGATGCCGCCCAGCACGGTGGTGCCGGGGGTGATGGCGCCGCTCTTGCCCTGCCAGCTCATCGTCCAGCCGCCGCTCATGTTGCCGATGTCGTCGGCCGACTTGCCCGCGACGAACAGCTTGGCCGACTTGGCGAGCGGCAGCACGCCGCCGTCGTTCTTCAGCAGTACCTGCGACTCGCGCACGGCCTGGCGGGCCAGCGTGCGGTGTTCGGCGGAGCCGACCGTCGAGGTGTACGCGCGGTCGGTCAGCGGCTTCTCGAACAGGCCCAGTTCGAACTTCTTGGTGAGGATGCGCCGGTTGGCGTCGTCGATGCGGGAGATCGGCACGTGGCCGTTGTTGACCTCGCCGCGCAGTGTGCTGATGAACTTCTTGTAGTCGTACGGCACCATCACCATGTCGACGCCGGCGTTGATCGCCTTGCTCACCTCGTCGGCGGTGAACCCGGTCTGCCCGTCGAGCTGGTCGACGGCGGCCCAGTCGGACACCACGAAGCCCTTGAAGCCGAGTTCGCCCTTGAGCAGGTCGGTGACGAGGAACTTGTGGCCGTGCACCTTGACGCCGTTCCAGCTGCTGTACGACAGCATCACCGAGCCGACACCCCGGTCGACCGCGGACTTGAAGGGCGGCAGGTGGACGGCCCGCAGTTCGGCCTCGGTCAGCTGGGTGTTGCCCTGGTCGGTGCCGTTCGTCGTCCCGCCGTCACCGATGTAGTGCTTCGCGGTGGCGAGCACCGAGGCCGCGGTGGAACCGGCGCCGCCCGCGCCCTGGAAGCCGTCGACGATCGTGGACATGGAGGAGACCAGTTCGGGAGTCTCGCCGAACGACTCGTACGTCCGGCCCCAGCGGTCGTTGCGGGCCACGCACAGGCAGGGCGCGAAGGTCCAGTCGACGCCGGTGCCGGAGACCTCCTCGGCGACCGCGCGGCCGATGCGCTGGACGAGCGCCGGGTCACGGGTGGCGCCGAGACCGATGTTGTGGGGGAAGATCGTCGCCCCGCGGACGGCGTTGGCGCCGTGCACCGCGTCGATGCCGTAGATCATCGGGATGGCGAGCGGCGTGCCGATGGCCTGGCGCTGCAGCGCGTCGTAGGTGTCGGCCCAGGTGGTGGCGTTGTTCGGGCTGACGGTGCCGTCGCCGCCGGACAGCACGGAGCCGAGGCGGTAGGTGTTGATGTCGGACTGGGGGACGATCGAGTCCTTGTCCGCCTGCGTCATCTGGCCGATCTTGTCGTCCAGCGTCATCCGGCCGAGCAGGTCGTTCACCCGGTCGGCCACGGGGAGCGAGGCGTCCTGGTACGGCAGGGCGGCGGCGCCCAGGGCGGCTTCCGCGGCGACGGAGGGCTGCGCGCTCGTCGACCCGGCGAGGGTGATGAGGGCGGCGGCGACGGACAGTGCGGCTGTCAGCCGGCCACGGCGGGTCGGTGGTCTCATGAGCGGGCCCTCCGGATTCGCGGGAGCGGAAGTCGAGCGACGGGGCGGGGCGGGGGGTGTGACTGGGGTGTCCCCGCCGTGCGTCGGCGGGCAGGCGACGTGGGGTGCGCCGCCGGCGCCGGGCGGCGGCCCGGCACGGGCCACCGTGCCTGCCCCGTGGGGCCGGCCCCGCCGTGGGGAAGGACGGCGGGGCCGTGGTGCGGGGTGCGGTTGCGGTGGTGGTGCGTCGTGCGGTCGGTGCCGGGGGTTCCTGCGGTACGGCTCGGCCCGTTGGACCGGGGACGAGCGACGGTGCGGTGTGTCGGGGCGAGCGTCGGTACGGGACGTGCGGTGGTGCGGGGTGACACCGTGGTGCGAGGCCTCGACACCGTCCTGCTCCCACGTCTACCGCTGTGAGAGCCCGCAGGCAGCGAGGCCGTTACGCCCGTGTATATACCGCTTCCTCTCGCCGCTTGACGCGAGAGGACGTACACACGAGTGAGTGGGAGCGCTCCCACCCGTATGTTTTATGAAGCCAGCAGCGTCATCGGCTGTCAACAGCCGTCACACAACCTCGTAGAACTTTCATGAAGCGCATACGGCATCCGGCATCCGGCATCCGGGCGGAGGACCGCGCGCGACGCCGGGCACCGGCAGCGCCGAACTTCACACGCCGTCACCCGGCGGGCCGGAAGCGCCTCCGCCGCGACGGCCGCCTCCCGCGGAACCGTCACCCGCCCGCCGGGGCCGCTGTCGGCAACCCGCTCCCGCCCCTGCCCGCTCCCCGCGCTCCCCCGCACTCCCCTGCGCTCAACCGACCAGCCGGCGCCGCCAGTCGAGCGGAGTCACCACGATCGCCTGGGCCGGGTCCCCGTCCCATCGCACCGTCAGGCCGGCCGCCCGCACCGCCTCCACGATCTCCCGGCCCACGGCCGCCGTGCCCTCGGGGCCCAGGTCGTCGAAGGTCCCGTAGAGCAGACAAAGCCCCTGTCCCAGGACGGCGCCCTCGGTGCACTGCGAGTGGAAGTAGACGAAACCCCGGTCCCCCGGCTGCGTCTCGGCGCCTATCTCGGTGTCTCCGCAGGTGCGGCAGCAGGCGAAGTCCTCACGCGCCACGATGCCGTGCTCGCGCAGCTCGGCGAAGGCCCGGGTCAGCCGCTCGGGATCGGTCTCGCCCTCCCAGCCGGCCTGCTCCCGGACCCTCTCCAGCCACATCTCGTCGGCCAGCCGCCAGGCCTGCCCGCGGGTGAGCGGACGGCGCTCCGCTGTGACCAGGTACTCCTCCGCGGTCTCCGCCAGCGCCGCCCTGTCCACGTAGCCGCAGGCGAGCGACAGACGCAGCCGCTCCTCCAGCGTCCGCCGGTCCTCGGCGGACAGTTCGAGCGGCGGCACGGACTCCGGCTCTCCCACGTCGAGGAGGGCCCACTCGAACCCCTGGAGCCGGCCCTGCTCCCCGCACGCCCAGCCGGTCATGGCGTCCGCGACGACGCCCGGATCGGTGACGAAGGTCTGGAAGTGGCGGTCGTGGGAGCCGTCCCGGTACTCCAGCTGGTAGTCGCCGCCGGTCCGGTGCGCCACCTGTATGTACTCGTCGGGAAGGTCCGGCACCCGCTGGGCGACCAGGAACCCGTCCCCGTCCGCGCCGATCCTCCGCACCAGCGCGGCCAGTTCGTCGGCGGTCGGGCGCACGACCCGCTCGCCGGGCTCCGTCATCACGAGCATCTCCGTCATGGGCGCCAGCCTGACACACGCCACTGACAGCGTGGGCCTGCGGTTTTCCCATCAGTGAGCCGCGCTTGATGCTGTTATATGACTGTCCGACACCTCGGACCTCGATCCACCCGCGACCCCGGAGGGCCGACCGGCTCTTGCCCGCATCGCCCCGCCGGGACGAACATGATCGCCGCGCGGCGTCGGAGTCACGGCCGCGCGACCCCGGAGCGCGTACGCCGCCCCGCTCCGGGGCCCGCCCGGACGGCCGCCCAGAAAGAGTCACGATGCCCCGACCGCCCGCACCAGCAGCCCACGTCGTCGTCCTGGGAGGCGGCCTGGCCGGCACGCTCGCGGCGGCCGCACTCGCACCGCACGCCGGGGGCGTCACCGTCGTCGAGCGTGACCGCCTGCCGGACGCCCCCGAACCCCGTCGCGGACTCCCCCAGGCCCGCCACGCCCACCTGTTCTGGTCCGGCGGGGCCCGGGCGGTGGAGGCCCTGCTGCCCGGCACGCACGAACTGTGGGAACGGCACGGCGCCCGGCACATCCCCATCCCGCAGGGCATGATCTCCTACTCCCCCGCGGGCTGGTTCCGCCGCTGGCACGACGAACGGTCCCACCACTACGCGATCGCGGCCCGCAGGGACCTCACGGACTGGGTCGTGCGGACCCGGCTCACCCAGGCCTTCGGCCACGTGGAGTTCCGCACGGACCGCACGCCGGTCGCCCTCCTGGGCGACAGCCGCCGCGTCCGCGGCCTGGAGGTCCGTGACGCCGGGGGTCGGCCGGAGACACTCGAGGCCGCGCTGGTCGTCGACGCGACCGGCCGCGCGGCCGTGGGCGGCAGGCTCCTGGCCGTGCTCGGCGCACCGCCGGTACCCGTGACCCGCGTGGACGCGGGCGTCGCCTACGCCAGCCGCCTCTACCGCGCACCCGAGGGCGCCCGGGCCGGCTGGCCCGTCGTCAACATCCAGGCGGACCCCACGACCGGCGAGCCCGCCGGCCTCGCCACCGTCGTGCCGACGGAGACCGGGGACTGGCTGGTCAGCCTCTCCGGCACCCGCGGCCGCCACCCCACCGGCGACGTCGCGGCCTTCGAGGAGTTCGCGCGGGCCCTGCGCCACCCGCTGGCGGCGGACCTGGTCCGGCGTGCCACCCCCGTGGGCGCGGTGGCCCTCACCCGGTCGACGCCCAACATCCGCCGTCACTACGACCGGGCCGCGACTCCGGCCGGCTTCCTGGCCGTCGGGGACGCCGCAACCGCCTGCAACCCGGTGTACGCCCACGGCATGTCCTCGGCGGCCCGCAGCGCGCTCGCCCTGCGCCGCGTCGCCGACGAACTGGGCGTGACGGACGAGCGGTTCGCTCGCCGGGCGCAGAAGGCGGTCGCCCGGGAGGCCGCCGCGGCCTGGACGCTGGCCACCGGCCAGGACCTCTTCTTCCCCGGCGTCGAGGCGCCCGCGCCGCCGGGATTCGCCGCACGCGCGGCCGGCCGGTACGTGACGGCCCTGATGAACGCGGCCATCGGCGACCACCACGTGGTGCAGCGGTTCACGGACGTGATGACGCTGGAGAAACCGGCCACCCGGCTCGCCACGCCCCGGATGGTCCTGGCCGCGCTCCGCGGGCCCCGCCTGCCCAAGCTGGACGGGCCGGCCCTCACCCCCGACGAGCAGGCGGTCCTCGACAGCGTCCGGCGCACGGACCCGCACCCGAAGTGAGCGGCTCCGTTCGAACACCACGGCTCACCGCCGTCCCGGCCACCACCGGAACCCGTAGGCCATGATGGAACATTTGTCCTGAAAAGGCCGCACCGGAGGCGTGACAAGCGGCGCTCGGGCGACGTTATTGGAGCACCAGTGCCAGCACCACTGCCCCTGCGTCGTCCGGAGGAAGCCGTGCACCTGACTCCCGCAAGCCTGAGCAGCTCCCCCACATTCGAACGAACCCCGTCCGTGACGCCGGTCTGCGCACGGTGCGCGGCATGACCTCGGCGGAGGGAGACAGCGAGGTGAGGGGCGCGGGCGAGGCGAGCGGCGCGGGCGACGTGTCCTCCTCGGAGAAGCTGCTCTTCGGCGGTGAACTCACCTACGAGCAGGGCTGGAACCAGCACAACGGCGCCTGGCTGCGCCTCGGCCTGCGGACCATGGCCGCCGCCCTGCCCCGTCACATCGGCATCGCCGTCCGGCTGGCCCGCCAGGCCGACCCACGGTCCCTCCTCGTCGTCGGCGTCTGCGAGCTCGGCCGCGGCATCAGCCAGGCGGTGTCGCTGGTGGCGGTCAGCGCGTTGCTCGGGGAGCTCTTCGCGCCCGGGTCCAACGCGGAACGTCTGCGGGCCGCGCTGCCCGCCCTCATGCTCGTCGCGTCGCTGACGCTGCTGGGCGCCGTGCTGCGGTCCGCGTCGATGGCCGCGACGGGCATCCTGGAGCCGAAGGTGTCGCGTGTGGCGACGGAGCGCTACCTGGGCCTGGTGGCGCGCGTGGAGATGAGCGCGATCGAGGACGACGCCTTCCACAAGCTGATGGACTCGGCGCAGTGGGGTGCCGAGTCGGCCCGCCGCATGGTCCGGCTGTGCACCGCCGTGGCCACCTCCTGCATCTCGCTGGTCGCCGCGGCGGGAGTGCTGGCGGTGCTCCACCCCGCCCTGCTGCCCCTGCTGATCGTCATGGCGCTGCCCAGCGCCTGGGGTTCGCTGACGATGGCCCGTCAGCAGTACGTGAGCCGTCACCGGTTCATCCAGCACGTCCGGGCGGCCCATCTGATCAGCCAGTTGCTGATCAACCAGCAGGCCGCCGGCGAGGTGCGGGTGCACGAGGTCGGCCCCTTCCTGCTGACGCACTTCCGCGGGATGGCCGAGACGAGCGAGAAGGAGCAGACCCGGCTCGCGTGGCTCGGCGCCCGCACCGGTCTGATCGCGGACTCGGCCCGGGGCGTGGCCACGGTGGCGACGTACGGGGTCCTCGGACTGCTGCTGTGGAGCGGTTCCATGGAGTTCGCCGTCGGGGCCACCGCCGTGCTCGCCATCCGGTCGGGCTCCGCCGGCATCAACGACCTGGTGCTCACCGTGACCGACGTGCAGGAGGAGTCGCTGTTCGTCGCCGACCTCGAGGCCCTCTGCGAGGAGGCGGAGCGGCGCGCCATCCCGGCGGGCGGCAAGGACCTGCCGGACCACTGCGGGGAGATCCGCTTCGAGAACGTCACGTTCACCTACCACGGCAGTGACGAGCCCTCGCTCCGTGACGTCAGCCTGGTCGTCCCGGCGGGCCGGACGGTGGCGCTGGTGGGCCGCAACGGCTCGGGCAAGACGACGCTGACCAAGCTCCTGGCGGGGCTGTACCTCCCCGACACCGGCCGCGTCACCTGGGACGGCGTGGACACCGCGGAGGCCGACCGGGCGCAGATCTTCTCCCGGGTCGCCATGGTGGCGCAGGACTTCCACCGCTGGCCGTTCACCGCCCGGGTCAACATCGGCATCGGCCGGTCCTCCCGCCTGCACGACGAGGGGGCCGTCGACGCCGCGGCGGTGTACTCGGGGGCCGACGAGATCATCGGGTCCCTCCCCCGCGGCAGGGACACCCTGCTGGTCCGGGGGTTCCGGGGCGGGCGGGAGATCTCCGGCGGGCAGTGGCAGAAGATCGGTCTGGCCCGGGCCCGGTTCCGGGACGGGCAGGTCCTGATCGTGGACGAGCCGACCAGCGCGCTCGACCCGGCCGCGGAGCAGAAGGTCTTCGACCAGATCCACCGCCTCGCGGCCCACGGCCAGACCACCGTCCTGATCACCCACCGGCTGCACAGCGTCCGCCACGCCGATCTGATCTACGTCCTGGAGGAGGGCCGCGTCGTCGAGCACGGGACCTTCGAGCAGTTGATGCACCCGGACACCGGCCTCGGCTTCTTCCGCGAGGCCTACGACGTGCAGGCCCGCCAGTTCGAGGCCGGCTCCCCCACGATGCCGTCACCCCGCACCGGGGAGCACGGCCCCGACGAGGCCACGACGAAACCGGACGAAGAGGTGAGGCCCTGACCCGCGCCTCGAATGCCCCCGCGCCGTCGGCCCCGGCTTCCCTGCCGGTTCTCTGCCGGCCGTGCCGGTCACACGCGCGCGAAAGCATGATGGGATGCCCGCATGTCACACGGGAACATGCTGCGCGAGCGCCTCCAGGAGGCGGGTTTCGCGGCCGGGACGGTGGAGGAGATACCCGGCGGGGTGATCGCCGTCGCCGGTGTCGCCACGCTCCGGGACGGGGGCGAGGTCTTCGCGAAGACGCTGGCCGGGCCCGAGTCGGACGTCTTCGAGGTGGAGGCGGCCGGCCTGGCCGAACTCCGCGCCGCCGGGGCGCGCACGCCGGAGGTTCTGGCGGCCTCGTCCCGGGTGCTGGTGCTGGAGAGGATGCGTCCGCGCCAGGACACCGAGGAGTTCTGGGAGCGGCTCGGCCGCATGATCGCCGAGCTGCACACGTCCCACGTCGCCGACCGGTTCGGCTGGCACCGGGACGGGTGGCTGGGCCGCATGCGCCAGGACAACGCCTGGGACGACGACGGCCACCGCTTCTTCGCCGAGCACCGCGTGCTGCGCTGGCTGCCGGAGCCGCACGTGGAGGCCGCCTTCGACCGGGAGGACCGGCGGGCGATCAAGGCGTTCTGCGCGGCCCTGCCCGAGCTGGTGCCGGAACAGCCGCCGTGCCTGACCCACGGGGACCTGTGGAAGGGAAACGTGGTGACCGCCCCGGACGGCGCCCCGGTGCTGATCGACCCCGCCGTCTCCTACACCTGGCCCGAGGTCGACCTCAGCATGCTCTGGTGCTCGCTGCGGCCGCCGGAGGCGGACCGGTTCTTCGCGGCGTACCGCGAGACCGGCGCGCTTCGGGAGGGCTGGGAGGATCGGATGCGTCTGCTGCACCTGCGCGAGCTCCTCAGCCACATCGCCCACGGCGACGACACCTGGGGCGCCGCGGACGAGGTCCGCAAGGTCGTCCGACCGTTCCGTCGCACCGACCCGGGCGGCGGACCTCGACGCGGGCAGGGGGCCGAACTTCCCTCGTGAGCCTCTACTTCGACCCGGTGCCACTGCTCGCCGACGACCGTTCGGGCTTCTACGGGAAGTGGGAGGAGCGGAAGTGGCTGAACGTTCCCGGCCCCTTCTACGGCGCGGAAACCGACAACTGCGGTACCGGCCGGTTGATGGCCCCGCGGAACGTCCTGTACGAGAGCGAGTACTTCACGGAGTACGTGTACCGGCAGCCCCGGGACGCGGAGGAGCTCCGGCAGCTCGTCGAGGCCGCGGGTGAGGATCCGTTCGGTGGCTACGGCTGCGACGGTGACGACCACTGGACGCCCGCCGCGGTCCGGGACTGGTGGCGTGACCGGGACCGCCTTCTCGAGCATCTGCGACTGGGGCGTGCGGCCTGGGAGGAGGACGACCGGATTTCCGGCCAGGGTGTCGCCGAGGCGGCGCTCGACTACGCCGCCTACATCGACGGCGAGTTGGCCCGGCGTCTGCGGGTCTACATGTTCTGGCTGGAGGAGCGCCGCTCGCCGTGCCCCGGGGATCCGCTGCCGCGGCTGTGAGGGCATGAAGTGCCGTGCGGCGCCGCACGTGGCCGGCTCCGGACGTGGCGGAACCCGGGAGCGGTATCCGGCTCCCGGGTCCCTGGGGATGCCACCCGTTGGGCACGCCGATGGCGTTTCAAGAGGAGGGATCAGGCTTATCCCTCGTGTTCTTCCGTTGAACTACCGCGCCGTGGAGAGGCGCAGACGAGAGTCGAACTCGCACCCCAAGGGCGTTGGTCCCTCCTCGGTCGATCCGGCGATCGGTGGCGATGCTGAAGCTTGAGCGAGAGTCTGAGTTTCAGGCGGCGTGCCTCTGCCGTTTGGGCTACCCCGGCACGTGGTGCCGGGGGAAGGATTCGAACCTTCACTGTCGCCGCTTCTTCAGGCTGATTCCGTTCAGTTTCAGCTTGCGCTCGGGGAGCGGACCGGTCCTCATGCCGGCCCGTCCCTGTCACGCACCCCCGCGCTCGCACGCGGGGGCGATCATGGGGTTGCCCGCGGGTCTCAGGCGAACAGGTAGCCGAAGACCGCTTCGCCGACCCGTCGGTCGGTGACCTCGCTCGCGTTGGCCTCCTCGCGGGCGAACTTGACCGCCTGCTGGAGCTTCTCCACCCGCTCCAGCAGCTCGTTCACCCGTCGCGCCGGCAGCGCTCCGGAGAACTTCACGGTGGTCCAGTAGCCGATCGGCACGTCCTCGTAGTACACCTCGACCTGCGCCGGGTGCTTCTCGGTGGCCTCCGCCTTGACGTGGTTGCGCGGCACCTTCTTGGTACGGATCGTGCGCACCGCGTCGGTCTTCCACCAGTCCGTGGACGGGTCGAGGGACCAGGACTCCGCGGCGTCGAGCACGGGAAGCTTCTTGACGAAGGTGTGCAGGTCGGTGAGCTGCTTCTCGAGGAACAGCAGGTGACCGACCGGGACGTCGGCGACGACGGTCCGGCCGTCCACCGTGACGTCGGCGCGCGCGGTGCAGTTGGCCCAGTCCTTTGTCGCCGTCACGTCGAAGAGGCGGGTGAGGGACGCGGCCGTCTCCCGCAGCACGTCCTCCGCCTTGACCTGGACCCGCGTGGACTCGGGCGGCAGCTGCTCGCCCTCCTCGTCCTTCGGCTGGTACGTCCGCGAGATGCCGGCCAGCAGCGCGGGCTTCTGCACCTTGTGGTGCGCAGCGGTGACGTCCTGGAACGACTTGTTCTTGACGCCCTTTTCGACAGCGATGATCTGGTTGAGCTTCGCCATTGCGTCCCCCCTTTCGAACAAGGAGCACCGTAGTCCGCGCGTCCCGCGCGTCTCACCCCATTTATCGACGCTGTCTCCGCCGGGGCCGGGCGGTAGGGTCCGGGGCTGTGCGTTGATCCTTCGGGCGGCAGCCGTCGTGCTGCCGCGGACGGTGCGGGGCGCCCCGAGCGGGGCACCCCCGGCAGGCATGCCCGTCACCACCCCGACCGGAGGTTCCGCCATGACCCCTCAGCAAACGCTCACCTACGCCGAGTTCGTGGAACGAGCCGTCGCCGACCCGGCCGTCGTCGGTCTGGTCCTCAAGGGTTCCCAGGCCCACGACGGCATGGTCACCCCGCACTCCGACCACGACCTGTACGTGATCGTCACGGACGACGCCGTGACCGCGCCGACGTGGCTCGCGGGTCACCGCGGCGCCGGACTGGACCTCGTCGTCATGACGCTCACCGAGTTCCGTGAAGCGGCGATGCCCTCCTGGGAGCGCTACGCCCTCGCCCGCGCCAGGGTCGTGTTCGACCGGCTCGACGGTGGTATCGCCCGGATCCTCGCCGGCCGCGCCCGCCTCGATGCCGACGAGGCATGGCGAGCCTCCCGGGAGTGGCTCGACTCCTACGTCAACTCCTGCTACCGCTCGCTCAAGAACCACCGGAACGGCCGGTCCCTGGCGGCCCGCCTGGACGCGGCCGACAGCATGCGGTCCCTGCTGGAGCTGCTCTTCGCCCTCGACGGCCGACCCCGTCCCTACAACGCGTACCTGGAGTGGGAGCTCGCCCGGTACCCGCTGCCGGGCTGGGACGCCGGCGTGCTGCTGCCTGCCGTGGACCGCGTCTCGGCGACGGGCGACGCACCGCTGCAGCGGCAACTGTTCACCCTCGTGGAGGCGGCGGCCCGGCGGGCCGGACACGGCGAGGTGCTGGACGCGTGGGGTGACGCCCTGGCCCTCCTTCGTGGGGGCCGGGCGGGCAGCACCGCCACGTGAGCGGCTCCGCCCGGCCCGCACGACCGGGGACCTGCCTCCGCACCGCGGCCCTCGGCGGTGTGCGGGGGCCGCGCCGCCCGTCGACGACGACGCTCCGGCCGAGCGCGAGCAGACCGTCGGCCACCGCCTCGGCGACGAGGTACGCCGCCGGTCCCGTGGGCAGATCGGCAGGACGGCACTGTCGCACACCCGGCCGGCGGCGCTGCGGTCGTACGGTGGTGCCGCTCACGTCCGACGGCCTCGGTGTCGTGCCATCGGCGGTAGTTCGGTCCGTCGCGCGGTCGGCGTTCCTTCTAGGATCGGCGAGTTCGACCGACCGGCAGACGAGTTCGTGGGGGGACCACCGGTGGTGCTGCAAGTGCGCGGCGTCGTGTTGCCCGAGCAGGAGGAGCGGTCCTTCTGGATCGACGGCGACCGGCTGCGGGCCGGGACCGCCCCGGATGCCGACCTCGTCGTCGACGGCGGCTGGCGGTCTGCCCGGCCTGGTCGACGGAGCCCTCGCTGATGTCGTCGTCTACGACACCGACCCCGCACGCGACGCCGCCGCCCTGAGCCACCCCAGCCGCATCGTCCTCCGCGGCAGGGTCGTGGCCTGAAACGCACGTCGTGAGCAGGCTCAGCGCGCGGGCCGCTCCCAGGAAGTGAACCAGTGGGGGAACGGTCCGGCGGAGGGCGGGAAGGCGAAGGGCGAGGTGCGGTCGGTGAGCAGTCGCAGCACGAATTCGCCGGTTCCGCAGTCGAAGCGCTGCCACTCACCGCCCATGTACTGCACCAGAACCGGCCAGTCGTCGGGATCAGCCGGTCCGGTCAGCCAGTGGAAGGTCACTTCTTGCTCGGACGCCCCCCAGATGAGCACTCCGCCAGGCGCGGGGTGGACCGGGTAGGGCCTGTACAGGTCGGCGTACCGTGCCATGCTCTGGCCCCAGGAGACCAGGTCCATGCCCTGCCCACCCGGCACCAACAGGTCCAGGTACTCGTCGAAGCTGCCCTTACCGAAGGTGTCGACGATGGCCTTGTAGTCGCCGGGCAGCGCGGTGCCCAGTGCTGCCTCTGTCGCGGCCCAGTCGACGCCGCACCGGTCGGGCTCCGTCCACCCCGTGGCCTCCCTCAGCGACGCCACCCACCCGCCACCGGGCGGGCGGGGGGACGCGCGCCGGGCGAGGACCACGACCCGGCGCGGGCCATCCGCGGTGGCCGTCACGCCGTATCCGCACCAGTGGTCGGCCAGCGCCCACCCGCGTAGCTCCAGCAGCCCGCCCTCTCCGCCGATGGGGAGCCCGCCCTCCCCGCCCACCGGCGGGCCGTCGGGCACCCCTGCCGCCGTACCCCCGACGATCCACGCGCGTACGGGCAGACCCGCCCCGCCCATCACCTCCGCGGCGACGCGTTCCAGCTCGAACAGATCCTCCGCGGCACTGGACACACAGACATGTCCTGCCCCGTGAGTGGGGAGCGGGCAGTGCAGTTCGGGCGCGCGCCGGACGTCGTTCAGACGGGCGCGCAGAGCGAAGGCGTCCATGCGGGCAAGTGAACGGCACAGCACCGACATCGAGCCGCTCGACCTGCATCAGCAGTGAGCCGTTGGGCTGACACGAGAAAGCTCCGCTGCACTCGGCGCATGCCCAGACCTTCCGCGTCGAGCCCGAGGAAGTCGAGTCCGACGGATCGATGTGGCTGACCGGTCCTTGGCCGCTAGGGTCCCTGGGCATGCCCATCACCGCTGTCATCTTCGATTTCTTCGGGACTCTCACCCCCAGCACACCGACGCACGTCTGGGACGACCACGCGGCGCGGAGCGCGGCTCCCCTCGGCATTCCCGCCCGCACGTGGCGCGCGGCCCTGGACACGTCGTTTCTCGAACGGGCGACCGGAAGTCTGGGCGACCTGGCGGCGACCTTCCGCACGCTCGCGCTCCGCAGCGGAGCCGACCCGAGTGACGAGGCCCTCGCAGCCGCTTGCGCCGCGCGGACGGCAGCACAGCGGGAGCTGTTCGTGCTGCGCGACGACGCGGCCGCGACGTTGACCGCACTGCGCGCTCGCGGGCTGCGCGTGGGCGTGTTGAGCGACTGCACCGCGGAACTGGCCGAGACGTGGCCACAGTTGCCGGTGGCCGATCTGGTCGACGCACGCGTGCTCTCCTGCGAGGAGGGCCGCCGCAAGCCCGATCCGCGACTCTTCCACCTGATCGCCGGACACCTGGAGGCCGCTCCGCAGGACTGCCTCTACATCGGCGACGGCGGAGGAGACGAACTCACCGGCGCGTCCGACTGCGGCATGCGGGCGTTCATGCTGCGGGCCGCGGACTGGGCCGACAACGACGCGCACGCGCGCGAGGACGACTGGCCCGGCCCGGCTCTGTCCACGCTGACCGAGGTGCTGACGCTCGTGGAGACGTCACCGGCAGTCGCTGACCCGGTCTGACGGCCTCCTCGGCGCGGAACGGCTCGGCGGGGGCACCTCGCCATTCCTCGGCATTTCTCGGCAACAGTGCGTGCTTCGCCTACCCGGCCGCGGGAGACGCCTTCCGGGAGCTGGGCAGGACCAGCCGGAAGGTGGCCCCGGTGCCCGGGCCCGGGTCGAGTTCCAGTCGGCCTCCGTGGCCCTCGGCGATGGCCGCCGCGATGGCCAGGCCGAGACCGGAACCGCCGTGGGCGCGGGAGCGGGACGGGTCGGCCCGGTAGAAGCGCTCGAAGACGTGCTCGGCCTCCCCCGCCGTCAGACCCGGGCCGTCGTCCGCGACCTCGACGACGGCGATCCGGGTGCCGGGAAGGAACGGCCGGGTGGTGCTGACGCGTCCGGGCGCGTCGGTCCCACCGACGCCGGGGCCGGCCAGACCCTCGCCGACCCTGACGTGGACGCGGGTGCCGGCCGGGGTGTGGACGTGCGCGTTCGCCAGCAGGTTCTCGACGATCTGCCGCAGCCGGTGCGGGTCACCCAGGGCTTCCACGACGTCCAGTTCCCGGGAGCCGTCACCGCCCTCTCCCCCATCGAGGGGTTCCAGGTCCACCGGGTGGCTCCCCCGGTGCATGACGGCGGTGCTCACGGCGTCCGCCGCCAGGGAGAGCAGGTCCACGTTCTCGCGCTGGTAGGCGGGCCGCCGGTCCAGCGTGGCGAGCAGTTGGAGGTCGTCGACGAGCAGACCCATGCGTTCCGCGTTCTGCGCGACGAGCCGGTCGGCCTCCCGCCGCTCCTGCGCGGAGCGGGCGCCGGGGCGCAGGGCGAGCTGGGCGAAGCCCTGGATGGCGGTCAGCGGGGTACGCAGTTCGTGTCCGGCGTCGGCGACGAACTGCCGCATGCGGTCCTCCGACGCCTGACGTTCCTTCAGCGCCGCCTGGAGCCGGTCGAGCATCGTGTTGAGCACGAGGCCCAGCCGTCCGATCTCGGTGCGCGGATCGGTGTCGGGCAGCCGCCGGTCGAGCCGGCCCGCGGTGATGCTTCCGGCGGCGCGCTCCATCCGGGTGAGCGGCAGGAGCCCCAGCCGGACCACTCCGCGGGCCAGCGCCAACAGGGCGGCGACGGTGACGGCGAGCAGCAGGGCATCGATCCAGAGGACCTTGGAGGTGGCTCCGTCGACGGTGTCGAGCGGCAGGGCGACGACGGCGTTCACGCCCTGCGGTCCGGGCCTGAGCAGCACGCGCCAGTTGCCGTCGCCGGACGCGGCGTCCACCGTCTGCGGGTGCCCCTCCGTCAGCTGGAGGTCCTCCAGGGTGTCGGGCAGACGGGGCCCTGGCCGGTCGTTCGAGCCGAGCGAGTACTCCAGACGGTTGCCGGCGGCGTCGTAGAAGTAGACCCGGAAGTCCGACGGCAGGGAGCCGGGGCCCTCGACGGGCGGCAGTCCGCCGGGCCTGCGGGCGTCGCGGAAGGAAGGCGGCCGCGGCTCGAACTCGGCGAGCTGCTGGTCGACACGGTCCATGAGCCACGACCGCAGGACCAAGAAGCCGACCAGCTCGGCGGCCAGTACGGCCACCGTGGCCAGCACGGTGACGCCGAGGACGAGGCGGCCGCGCAGCGAACGGGGGGCCGGCGTGCGGGGCAGTTTCACCGGTCCGTGTTCCCCTCGTGCGGACGGGGCAGGCGCAGGCAATAGCCGACGCCCCGGACGGTATGGATGAGCGGCGGCTCGAACCTGTCGACCTTCTTGCGCAGGTACCGGACGTAGGTCTCCACGACCCGGGTGTCGCCCGAGAAGTCGTAGCCCCACACGTGGTCGAGGATCCGTGCCTTGCTCAGCACCCGGCCGGCGTTGTCCATCAGGTACGAGAGCAGCTTGAACTCCGTCGGCGACAGCTGCAGGTACTCGCCGGCCCGCCGCACCTCGTGCGCCGTCTCGTCCAGTTCGAGGTCGGCGTAGCGCAGGACGGTGTCGGGCAGCAGGGCCTCGGTGCCGAGGGTGCGCCGCAGGATCGCCTGGATGCGCAGCAGCACCTCCTCGATGTTGAAGGGCTTGGTCACGTAGTCGTCGGCGCCGGCGCTGAGGCCCTTGATGCGGTCGTCGACGCCGGTGCGGGCGGTCAGGAACAGCACCGGCACCTGGTTTCCGGTCTCGCGCAGCCGGCGGGTCACCTCGTAGCCGTCCAGGTCGGGGAGCATCACGTCCAGCAGCATCAGATCCGGCTGTAGGCGCTCGGCCTCGGTCAGGGCCGCCCGGCCGGAGTCGACGCTGCTCACCCGGTAGCCGGTGAGCCGCAGGGTCGACTCGAGCAGGGTGCGGATGCTGGGCTCGTCCTCGACGACGAGGAGCCGGTGCCGCGGCTCCGCCTCGGAGTGCTCGATCATGGTGCTGTGCGATCCGTTCTTCAGTGAGGTCCACGGCGTGCCGGGGCGTGGGCCCGTACCGGACGTTACCCGCGGCCGGTCGCGGACGGCGCTCGCGGCGGGCATGTCTCCACGGCCTCCGGCCTGCGCGTGAGGACGGAGCCCTGTCCCCGGGCTCCGTCCTCACGCGGTGGGTCAGCCGCCGACCTCCTCGTCCTTCGCCAGCGCCTCGGTGCGTTCGGTAACGGTCGTCCGCAGCGTCTTGACGGCGGACTCCAGGCCGGTGCCGTCGGCTCCCGCCTCGCGTGCCTGGTCGGCGACGCGGTCGAGCGTGGCCGTCGCGGCGCCGGAGCCGTAGAACTTCTCGTACAGCTCCTGGTACGCCTTCTTGTACACGGCGTCGAACGCGTCGGACTCCAGGAAGCGGTCCTTCAGCGCGTGGCCCGAAAAGGCGCCGCCGCCCATGCCGCCCCTGCCCTGACCGCCGCCCTGACCTTCCTGGCCTGCGTCACCGCCCTGGCCCGGCCCTCCCGTCGCTCCACCCGGGAAACCTTCCGGCATCCCCTCCGGGAAACCTTCGGGGAAGCCCTCGGGCATCCCCTCCGGCGGGCCTCCGGCCGTCCCCTCCGTCGCGGCGCCGTCGGTGGCACCGCCCGGGGGACCACCCCCGAACATGCCGCCGCCCATGCTCATCTCGTCGTCGGGGCCCGCCGTGGCGTCGCCGGAGAAGGTGAGGTTGTAGTCCCACCCCAGCACCGTGAACTTCTTGGTGTCCAGGTCGTACCACAGCAGGTAGTTCTTGCCCGGCCCGGACATGTCGTCGAAGTTCAGCAGCAGGTTCTGCGCCGCCACGTAGGTGGCGAGGGACTCGACGTCCACATACTTGCTGAGGTCCTTCTCGAACTCCTCGTCCGAGGCCTGGTCCAGCCACTTGATGAGCTTCATGACCGGCTCGAGGTCCTGGCTGCCGACCTTGTTGAGCTGCTTGAAGGAGCTCTCGTAGTCGGTCGGGTCGTCGCCCTGGTAGTCGAAGCTGCCGCCCGCCCGCGCCTTGTACATCACCCCGTTGCCGTCACCGACGGATTCGGCGTACTCGGTGTCGGGATTCTCGACCATCAGCCGGGTGGTCACGGGCCGTTCGTTCACCTTGAGCTCGGTGAACGAGTAACGCTCGTTCTTCAGGCCGCTGGAGTCCATCAGGTTCAGCGCGAGGGCCTCGTTGACCGGCACCTCGTCCCCGCTGCCGGGGCGCAGCGAGATCTCCCGCTCCCCCTGGTAGGCGCGGCCCTCGACGTACTCGTCGATCTTGATCAGCCAGGGCAGTTCCTCCGGCTTCTCCTCGGACAGGTCGTACTGCGTCATGCCGCCGCCCCTGCCCCCTCCAGGACCCGCGCCTGCGCCTGCGGCACCCTCCGTGCCGTCCTTCGCAGACCCGTTCCCGCCTGCCGCGTTCCCGCCCTGGGCGTTCCCGCCTGCCGCGTTCCCGCGGTTCCGCGGCGGCTGGGGGGCATCCTGTCCGGCCGCGGCTCCGTCGGGCGCGGTCCGGTCGCCGCCGGGCATGCCCATGCCGCCGCCGCGGAGCGACATCAGGGTGGAGTTGCCCTTCAGGCGGATGCCGACGTCCTCGAGGTGGGCCCCGTCGATCGTGAGGTCGGCCTTGACGTACTCCTTGTTCCCGTCCTCTGTGAACTCTTTCATCATCTTGTCGAACTCGGTCTGGTCGTACTCCAGTTGCACGGAGTGGGCGACCGAGGTGTCGTACAGGCCGACTGTGCCCCGGACGTTCTCGGTGATGGGGTCGCCCTCCGCCGCGGAGGCGGAGGTGACGTACGGCGAGACGCGGGCGTCGCCGAAACCGTAGACCATGACCGCCAGCCCCGCGCACAGTGCGCCCACGGGCTTCCAGTGGTGCCGCAGCCGGACCGGGAGGCGGTCGCGCAGGCGGCGTCCGCGCGCCGTGCCGTCGCCGGCCATCACAGATCGGTCGTGTCGTAACCGGTCAGCACGGTCACCCGCTGTCCGGAGGTGCGTTCCTGCAGCGCGCTCACCAGTTCGCCGGGCTCGGCGCCCTTCTTCATGCGCACCGTGTAGAACACCTCGGTGAGCGCGCCGCCCCTGATCGTCTCGGTGCTGACCAGCTCGAACTCGGTGGTGTACTTGATGAGCACGTCGCTGATGGCGGGCGCGTAGTCCTCGCCGGCCGGGACCTGCACCTTGACCACCTGACGCTGGACGTTCAGCGCGAACCAGTTGAACTTGAACATGACCAGGACGACCGCGCAGATCACCACGGCGCCGACCGCGGCCAGCGTGTAGAACCGGGCGCCGCAGGCCATGCCGATCGCCATCGCGAGGAAGATGAAGCCGACGTCCCGGGTCTCCTTGACCGCGTTGCGGAAGCGGACCACGGACAGGGCGCCGACGAGGGAGAACGCCCGGGCCAGGTTGGACCCGACGACCAGCATGATCAGGGCGACGATCATGCCCACGATGATCAGCGTCTGGACGTAGGACTGGCTGTAGGAGACGTTGCGGTGCGTGTACCGGTACACGTAGCCGATCAACGTGCTCAGGACGAACGACAGCGCCATGGCCGCGACGACGTCGGCGACGCTGAACGTGCCGCTGAGTTCCTGCAGATCGAAGTTCACTGTGCTCCTGCCTTTACCGGCGCCTCGGACGCCGGCCGCTGCCCGGGCAGCGGCTCGATGGTGGGGGTGGTCGGGGTCGTGGGGGTGGGGGGAGCTGGGTAGTCCGCCTCGTGGACGTGGAAGACGGACCGGGGAGCGAGGCCGAACGCCTCGATGGACTGCACGTACTTGGACACCCGGACGAGATTGAGGTTCCGGCGCGCGGCCAGGTCGGTGATCCAGTGCGGGGTGCGCTCGTTCACCTTGATCTCCATCACCGACAGGTGCGGCGGGATTGTGAACCGGTTCTCCGGGTGCGGGAGGGCGAAGTCGAAGTCACGGTCGCGGCCCCGGACCCGCCGGTCGAAGGTCACCCGCAGTCCGGTGTCCGCGTCACGCCCCACCAGCGCCTCACGCTGGTAGCCGGTGATCGCGGTGGGCCGCAGGTCCAGCCGCACGACCAGTTCGAGGACCTCCTGGACGAACGCGCTCTCCTGGGCGGAGTGCTCGACCAGTTCCCGTCCGTCGCACAGCCGCCGGGCCGTGCCGTAGGGCAACGTGATCCGGCGCTTCTGCGTGACCCGGTTGACCCGCTGCTTGATCTCCACGCACACCGGGGACTCGTCGGTCACGCCGTCGAGGTCCCCGTAGTGCCGGATACGCAGCTTGCGCCGGAACTTCAGGCCTTCGATCTTCTCCCAGTAGAAGCGCAGCTGTGGGGTGTCGTAGTAGAGACTCCACACGCCGTAGCCTCCGACCGGGCTGTGGGCGTCCCGGTCCATCCGCTCGGCCAGCTCGTCCCTGATCCCGGCCGCCTCCTCGACCGGCACGAGGTACTTCAGCTCGAACCGGTTGAACGCGTGCAGCCTGCTGGCCACGTGCAGTGGTTCTGCCACCGCGTGCCTCCTTCGTCGTGCGATGCCGTCGACCGGCACCGCATACGGAAGCAGCGTTGTGTGAGAGAACGCCGAGAATTGCGAGGCAGTCCGGAGAGAACGCCAGGTGGCCGGGGGCCGAACACGAGGCGTACCCGACCGGGGCGCGGCCGGAGCCCGGCGAGGAGCCGAGCCCTGCGGGCGGCCGGAACCCGGCGGGCGGCCGGAACCCAGTGGAAGACCCAAGCCCGGCGAGTGACCGGAACCCGGCAGAAATCCCGAGCCCGGCGGACGACCGAAGCGCGGCGGACAGCGAGCCCGGCGGACGACCGAAGCCCGGCGCCCGCCCCGGACCCGTCGGCGGCGTCACCGCACGTCCGCCGGTCGGGGCGGGCACGACGGGCGTCCTGCCGATCACGGCGTGAAAGGACCTACGCACCGGCCCTGGGGCTGATCAATACTCGAGGCCGTTGCCGGGTCACGACCTGATCCGTCCACCCGCCGACCGCCCGCCCCTTCCCGAGAGGCTTGCTCATGCGACTGCCGGAGCGCCCGGTCATCTCCGGGTTCCACCCCGACCCCAGCGTCTGCCGGGTGGGGAGCATCTACTATCTGGTCTGCTCCAGCTTCGAGTACGCGCCGGGCGTGCCACTGTTCCGCTCCGAGGACCTGCGGACGTGGCAGAAGATCGGCCATGTCCTGGACCGGCCGTCGCAGCTCGCCCTGGACCGGGCCGGACCCTCCGGCGGCATCTTCGCCCCGACGCTGCGGTACCACGACGGGCGGCTGTGGATGATCACCACCAACTTCAGCGACCGCGACGGCATGCTGCTGGTCACCGCCGACGATCCGTCCGGTCCGTGGTCGGACCCGGTGTGGATCGACACCCCGTCCGGCGTCGACCCGGACCTGGCCTGGGACGAGGACGGCACCTGCCTGGTCACCTGGTCCGGGGTCGACGACGTCGGACGCACCGTGATCCGCCAGGTCCCGGTCGATCCGGTCGCCGGGAAGGTGCTGGGCGAGCCGCGGCAGCTGTGGAGCGGCACGGGCGGGAAGTACCCCGAGGCGCCGCACCTGTACCAGATCGGCGACCACTGGTACCTGGTCGTCGCCGAGGGCGGCACCGACCGCGGGCACGCCGTCACGGTCGCCCGCGGCCCGTCGCCGGCCGGCCCCTTCGAGCCCTGCCCGCACAACCCGGTGCTGACCGCCCGCGGCCTCGACACCCCCGTGCAGAACACCGGGCACGCGGATCTGGTGCGGCGCTCCGACGGCAGCTGGGCCATGGTGTTCCTCGGGGTGCGGGCCCGCGGCGGCACCCCGCACTGGCACGTGCTGGGCCGCGAGACCTTCGCCTGCGAGATCGTCTGGGACGACGACGGCTGGCCCCGGGCCGGCGAACCGGTCGAGCCGCCCTACGGGGGACGCCCGGAGGAGCACGAGGAGCTGACCGCGGGGGATCTCCCGCTGTCCTGGGTGGCGGCCGGCGGGTTCCCGGCGGACGTGCTCGGCCCCGACGAGGGCGGCGTCCGGAGGCTGACGGCCCGCGGCGGGAGCGGCCGGACGTTCGTGGGCCGCCGCCAGGAGCACTTCACCATGACGGCCCGCGCCTCGCTGGACCTGGCCGCCTCGCACGGCGTCGGCGGTCTGGAGCTGCGCGTCGACCACCGGCACGCCGTCACCGTCGAGGCCGGCGACGGCACGGTACGCGCGGTGGCCACGATCGGCGAGGCGCGCGCGGTCCTCGGCGCGCTGTCGGTGAGTGAACTGGCGGTGGGTGAACCGCCGTCGGGCGAGCCTGCGGCAGGCGAACCGCCGTCGGTCCCGCGGGTGACGCTGGAGCTGCGCACGGTGGAGCCGTCCGGCCCATCCCCGGCCCACATCCCCGGCCCGGACGAGATCGTGGCCGGCGTCGTGGGGCCCGAGGGGTTCCGCGAGCTGGGCAGGCTGGACGGGCGCTACCTGTCGACGGAGGTGGCGGGCGGGTTCACCGGCCGCATGGTCGGCCTCACCTGCGCGCGGGGCGAACTCGCGGTGACCTCGTTCACCTACCGGGGGACGGACGGACCCGAGGGGGCGCCGGCCGGCTGACCGGACGGATCCTGCCCGAGGAGCAGGGCCAGGCCGTCGAGCAGGCGCTGGAGCCCGAACTCGAACAGGTCGTCCAGGTTCAGGTCGTAACCTGCCTGGGCGACCCGGGCGAGCAGGGGCAGCCGGCCGCACTCCAGCACGGCCAGGAGCGCGGATTCCTGACCGTCCATCCACTCCTCGCTGTCGAGACCGCTGTGCGCCTCGGCCTCCCGCTCGCTCTCCAGGTGGACGGCGATGCCCCGGGCGTGGTTGAGCAGGGTGAGGTGCGCGGTGAAGGCGGACTGCAGGTCGAGTCCTTCGTCGTTCAAGGCGCCCAGCACCCATTCGCTGTACTGCATCCCGGACGTGACCATCTGCGGGCGGGTCACCGACATGGCCGGCGCCAGCCAGGGGTGACGGCGGAAGAGGCCCCACAGCTGCCGCGACGCCAGCTCCACAGCCGTACGCCAGTGGGCCGGCCGTTCGGCGGGGAGCGGCTGCTCGGCGATGGCGGTGTCCAGCATCCGGGTCAGCAGGTCGTCCTTGTCGGCCACGTGCCGGTACAGCGACATGGTCGCCACCTTCAGCTCGGCGGCGACGCGGCGCATCGAGACCGCCGCCAGCCCTTCCTCGTCGGCCACCGTGACGGCCGCGGCGACGATCCGCCCGAGGGCGAGCCCGCCCACGGAGCCCGACGGCCCGGCGGAAGCCGCGGACCCGGCCGGCCCGGAGGCCACGGCGGAGCCGGGCGACTCCACCGACCGCGTCCCGGGGCGCTGCGCGGCGGCCGGCCGGGGCGCGCGGGCCGGGTGCGACGAGCCGCCCCTGGCCTCCACGACCGTCCCGACGCCCGGAACCGAACGCACCAGTCCCGCACGGCGCAGCTCGGTCAGCACCTTGGTCGCGGTGGCCATGGCGACGCCCCACTGCCGGGTGATCTCCCGGGTGGAGGGCACGCGCTCCCCGGGGGCCAGCTCCCCGCTCTCGATCCGCTGCCGCAACTCGTCGACGATCCGTCCGGACCGCGGTCCCGCGTCTTCACCCATCGACCCTCCCCGCACTAGTGCACCCGTCGTGCGTGCCATCCTAGCCGCGACAGGGCACGTCGTCGACCAACTCCGCCGCGCACCGCAGAGCGCACTAGTACACCCACCACAGACTCCGCCACAGTGCAGAGAATTCCCGCTTGCCGCGCCATCTGCGTACGCCGTACATTCACTGCCATGACGAACAACGGGATACTCATCTCAGGCGCCGGCATCGCAGGACCCGCCCTGGCGTACTGGCTACGCAAGCAGGGCTTCGCGGTCACGGTGGTGGAGCGCGCGCCGCTGCTCCGGCCGGGCGGACATACCGTGGACCTGCGCGGCGCCGGCCGCACCGTGATCGAGCGGATGGGCCTGATGGACCGGGCCAGGGCGCAGACGGTTCGGCAGCACGGGATGGCGAACGTCGACGGCTCCGGCCGTGTCACCGTGCGGATCCCTGCCGACAGCTTCGGCGGGGAGGGGATCGTCTCCGAGATCGAGATCCTCCGCGGCGATCTCGCCCGCCTGCTGTACGACGCGACCCTGCCCGGCACCGAGTACCTCTTCGACGACACCGTCACGGGGATCACCCAGGACGCGGACGGCGTGGACGTCACCTTCGAGAAGGCCGCGCCACGCCGCTTCGACCTGGTCGTCGGCGCGGACGGCCCGCACTCCGTGACGCGCGGGCTGGTCTTCGGTCCCGAGCGGCAGTGCGTGCGCCCGCTCGGGCTCTACAACGCCTGGTTCACCGTCACCGACGAGGAACTGGGCCTCGACGGCTGGTACCTGATGCACAACGCGCCGGGCGGGCTGGTGGCCTCCGCGCGGCCCGGCCGCCTTCCCCGCGAGGTCAAGGCCGGTCTCAGTTTCCGTTCCGCGCCGATCACCTACGACCGCCGCGACGTCGACGCACAGCGGGAGATCGTGGCGCGGCGCTTCGCCGGCGTCGGCTGGCAGGCCCCCCGCCTGCTGCGGGCGATGCGGACCGCCCCGGACTTCTTCCTCGACTCCATGGACCAGGTGGTCCTGGACCGGTGGTCGCGGGGCCGGGTGGTGCTGCTGGGCGACGCCGGGTACTGCGCCTCCCCGCTCACCGGCCTGGGGACCAGCCTGGCCCTGGTCGGCGCCTACGTCCTGGCCGGGGAGATCGCCGCGGCCCGGGGCGACCACCGTACGGCGTTCGAGCGGTACGACGAGGTGATGCGGCCCTACGTCGCCCAGGCCCAGCAGCTCCCGCCGGGCGGGACCGCGGGCTTCGCCCCGTCGAGCCGGACGGGCATCCGGCTGCGGGACCTGTCGATGCGCCAGATGACACGGTGGCCGATGCGAAGCCTGCTCGCCGCCCAGTTCGCGAAGGCGGGGGACATCGCGCTGCCGGAGTACGGAGCGAGGAACCGGGACTGAGAGCGCTCTCAGGACACCTCCCCCGGGACGGTGGGGAACGCCCGAGCGACGTCGGACTCTGCGTCAGGTGTTGACACCCACCCCAGGGAGCCCTACGTTTCCCGCGTCCTGAGAGCGCTCTCTACGGTCGCTCGCAGGGCCTCTCGGAGCAGCTCCTCCCCCCGTTCCTCACGTCCCTCCGATCCCCCCGTGACGACAAGAGGTGTCCCCCATGCCTGCCCCCTCCCTCCGGCCCCCACGGGCCTTAAGGCCGGCGTCCGTGCTGGTCGTGGCCGCGTCGCTGGCCGCCGTCGGACTCGGTCCGGCCGCCGCCCCCGCGGCGGCCGCCACCGTCCCCGTGGGCGCCGGAAGTTACTCCGACGCCCGGCCGGCCGGAACCTCCGGCCCCACCACCAACACCGGCACCGCCGTCAAGCCCAAGGTGACCGCCGCGGCCCAGGGCAAGCCGGTCCCCACCAACGACTGGTGGTCCTCGCTGGCCTTCCAGCGCTACGGCGACAACCCGTACTCCACCCCCATGTACGGTCACCCGCTGACCTACCAGGCGGTCTCCGGCGGACTGGAGGTCGGTTATCCGACCAGCGCGGCGATCGTCGGCGAGGGCCGGCAGTACGAGTTCGCCCACAAGCGTGACCTGACCCTCGGCCTGACCGGACTCAACTCGCCCGACACCAAGGCGGATTCCTGGTCCGACTGGACAGTCACCCCCTACTGGTCCGACGGCTCGCGCACCCTGCGCACCACCATCGGCCACGGCATGCCCTTCGTGTACGCCCAGGGGTCGGGCGGCAACGCGCGGATCAACACCGCCTCGACGCCCACCGTCTTCTCCGACCAGGGCAACGTCCTCGGCATCACCGTCGGGGGCCACCACTACGCCCTCTTCGCGCCGACCGGCGCCGACTGGAACGTCTCCGGCACGGAGATCACCGCGGGTCTCGCCGGCAAGGACTACTTCTCCCTCGCCGTGCTGCCCTCGACCGACGCGCTGGCGACGTACCGCAAGTACGCCTTCAGCTTCGTCACCGGCTCGAAGGTCGACTGGAGCTACAGCTCCGGCACGGTCAAGGCCACCTACTCGCTGACCACCGAGGCCAAGGAAGGTTCCGAGCGCGGCGCGCTGCAGGCCCTCTATCGGCACCAGTGGCTGCACACGACGGACGCGCTGACCTCGTACACCTACGTCTCGCCACGCGGCACGATGAAGGTCCGTGAAGGCAACTCCTTCACGACGAGCATGCGTTCCGCCCCGGTGCTGCCCCAGCTCCCCCGCAGCAGCGCGATCGACAACGCCCGCCTGCGCGGCTACCTGAACGAGGTCGCGAACGCCTCCGACCCGTTCTCCGGGGCCACCGACACGTACTGGACCGGCAAGGCGCTCGGCAAGCTCGCGCAACTGGTCCCGGTCGCCGACCAGATCGGTGAGACCGCGACCCGCGACCGCCTGCTCTCCCTGATCAAGGGCCGGCTCCAGGAGTGGTTCACCGCCGGCGGCGCCACCGAGTTCTCCTACGACCGCGACTGGAAGACGCTGATCGGCTACCCCGCGTCCTACGGCAGCGACACCGAGCTCAACGACCACCACTTCCACTACGGTTACTACGTCCACGCCGCGGCGATCGTCGCCCAGTACGACCCGAGCTGGGCCGCGGACTCCGCCTGGGGCGGCATGGTCAAGGCGCTGGTCCGCGACACGGCCAACCCGAGCCGCACCGACAGCTCGTTCCCGTTCCTGCGCGGCTTCGACGTGTACGCCGGGCACAGCTGGGCCTCCGGCCACCAGGGCTTCGCGGCCGGCAACAACCAGGAGTCCTCCTCGGAGTCCACCGGCCTCAGCGCCGCCCTGGTGCTGTACGGCTCGGCGACCGGGGACACCTCGCTGCGCGACCTGGGCACGTACCTGCTCACCACGGAGAGCGAGGCGATCGCCCAGTACTGGTTCGACAAGGACCAGCAGGTCTTCCCCGGCTCCTACACGCACGACACGGTCGGCATGGTCTGGGGCAGCGGCGCCGCCTACTCGACCTGGTGGACGGCCAACCCCGAGGAGATCCACGGGATCAACGCCCTCCCGATCACCGCGGGCGGCTCGCTGCACCTGGGCGCCCACAAGGAGGCCATCCGGCGCAACATCGCCGAGATGGAGCGCGAGAACGGCGGTCCCGCGGTCGAATGGCGGGACATCCTCTGGGAGTTCCAGGCACTGGCCGACCCGGCGACGGCGAAGTCCAAGTGGGACGCGGGGAACGCCGGGTACACCCCGGAGGCAGGCGAGTCGAAGGCCCACACCTACCACTGGATCCTGGGCCTGGACTCGATGGGAGCGCCCGACACCTCGGTGACCGGCGACATCCCCGCCTCGGCGGTCTTCTCCAAGAGCGGGACCCGTACCTACGTGGCGCACAACCACGGCTCCTCGGCGCGGACGGTCACCTTCTCCGACGGCCGGACGCTGAGCGTGCCGGCGCGTTCCACCGCGACGGGAACCGGGCCCGGGGGCAGCACCGACCCGGGCACTCCTCCCACTTCGGGGAACACCTTCCAGCTGCGGACCGGCGGCGCCCTGACCACGGCCACCGGCAGCTCGGCGGCCAGTGACACGGTCCCGTCGGCGGGCGGCGCCAACCACGACGGCACGCCGTACAAGCCTCTGGTCTACGAGATCAAGGGCGTCAACGGCACGTACACCTCGGGCGGTTCGACCTCCTTCCGGCTGGCCGTCGACGCCGGCACCTCGGTGGGGCTCGGCCAGCAGGCCCGCGTCAGCTACGACCTGACCGGCGACGGCACCTTCGACCGGACGGAGACGTACGCCTACTTCGCCACCGACCCCGTGACGGGCTGGGAGCGCTACGACCAGGCCCGCGGCCTGAAGTCCGCCACCGGCACGCTGGGCGACCTGCGCGGCGGAACGGTCCGGCTGGAGGTCTGGAGCGCCATCGGCAACGCGGACGCCCGGCTCCAGACGGGCACGGACACCTCCGTGGTGGTGATCCCCTTCAGCTGACGATCGCGACGATCGCGGCGCCCAGGGCGGCGGTCACCGGCTCCTGCCGGTGAC